>CAMORL010000023.1 GCA_946623765.1 uncultured Clostridia bacterium | reverse complement strand
CGCATCCTCTGCGATCTGATCGGCGAATGGGTCGAAAACGGCGAATACCCGAACGATGCGCGCGCGCTTCGCGCGATCGCGGAAGGCGTCTGTTTCCGTAACGCGCAGGACTATTTCGACTTTTGAAACAGGACCGTTCGTTTGCAAGCGCGTTTACAATGCCGCAGACTGACTGTTTTTCCCCCTCATACTGCTTTCAGACAAACGAAAGCGGCGCGTTATCGCGCCGCTTTTCTCTATGCGGATGAATGATGCGATCGGGTGCGGCGAGCAGAAAAACGATTGAGAACGCGCCGCCCTTGACGATCGTATTGTGCGTTATTCCTTTTCCGTGAAGAAACCGAAGGAATCCAAAGACCAGATGACCCGCTCAAGATAGCTGTCGTCTATGATCGGCCACTTGAAGCCCAAACGGAAGAGCACGTTGACCGTGAAGCGGTGGTCTGCCTCGACCGGGACAAGATCGTCGCCTTCCTTGTTGGAATAGGCAACCAGCGAGAGCACCGTTCTGCTTTCGTTTTCATGCTTTGTCGCTTCGTTTAACGTATTCCGGAACTCCGCCTCCGATACGGGTCTGACCTCGAAGCCGTGTTCCCGCACGACCGCCATCAGGTCCGCCATTGTAACCGTGTGGTTGTTGTTCACATGGAAGACGGAGAAGGGGCTCTTTGTGCCGGCGAGCGTCAGAACGGCATTGGCGACCGAGTCGATCGGCGAGAATTCCGCAGGTTGTTCAAGAATGGTGACGGGGTATTCTCCGAGCTGAATATACGCCCAAAGCGAACGCATAAAGGCGTTCGTCTCAAAGTTGATCTGGAATTCACCGTCCGTATGACGCCCCATCAGGTTGCCGACACGGAGGATCACCGCATCCAGACCGCGGTTGACGCGCGCATTCAGGACCGCACGCTCCGCAAGGAACTTGGTGCGAACATAGTCGTTGTCGACGTTCTGCCCGAAATACAGCCTGTCCTCTCTGAGCTTCTGCATGTTTTTCGACCCGATCTCGCCGCCGACGCTCAGCGTGGAGATCTGCACAAGACGTTTTTTGCTGCGCACGCAGAAATCAATGAGGTTTTCGACACCGTGCACATTGATCCGGTCGAGGATGTCGTCCTTTGCAAAGTGCTTGACGCAGGCGGCGCAGTTGATGACGGTTCCGGCGTCCACCGCATCGAGCGCGGAAAGGCTTTCCGGCATGGTGATGTCGCCGTCCACGCAAAAGATCCGCGTTCCGAACAGTTCCGGCATCATTTCGCCGAAATAGTACATCAGCATGACCTTAAGCCGCTTTTCCGCCGTTTCGTAACGTCCGCGGCGGATGAGACAGGTGATTTTGCCGTCTGTATTCTTTAGGAACGCATACAGAACGTGGATTCCCAAGAAGCCCGTCGCACCGGTCAGAATGACGTTTCCAAGCGGACGTGATGCAATCTCGTCCACATGCTCCATGGAGTTGACCGCAATGAGCTTATTGATTGCGGTATAATCGAAATCAGCGGCTGCCTTGGAAGGCTCGTCTTTTCCCATGCCGACGATCACGCGAGCGAGCTCACGCGCAGACGGATTGGCAAACACATCCTTGTATACGACGGGGTAGCCCTTGTTCATGGCGAACATGACGATTTCCGCGACGCTGATCGAACTGCCGCCGATGTCGAAGAAGCTGTCTGTCGCGCTGACCCTTTCAAGCCCGAGAATCGAGGCGTATTTTTCACAGATCTCCTTTTCAAGCGGCGTCGCGGGTTCCACGAAGTCGCCGGTTTCTTCGCGGCGCTTCGGCGCGGGCAGCGCGCGTCTGTTGACTTTTTGATTCTGATTCAGCGGGATCGCGTCCAGCTGCATGAATGCCGCCGGAATCATGTAGGACGGTTTCTTTGTGCGGATGAAATCGCTGAGATGACCGAAATCCACCGCTGCGTCCGACACAACGTAAGCCGCGATGAACTTGCCGCCGAACGCCTCGTCCTCAAACGCCTGTACCGTGACGTCGCGGATGCCGGGGTAATCGCGAATGACGCCTTCCACCTCGGCAAGCTCGATACGGAAGCCGCGGATCTTGACCTGTCCGTCGTTTCTTCCGATGAAATCGATCCTGCCGTCGCAAAGACGGCGCACGATATCGCCGGTGCGGAAGACACGGTCAAACCCGGGCGTGTCGCAGAACGGGTTCTTTATGAACGCCGCCTCGGTGCGTTCGGGCTGGTTGAGGTATCCGCGGCCGACGCCGAATCCGGCGATCCAGAGCTCTCCCATGGCGCCGACGGGCATTTCATGACCCGCATCGTCCACGACGTAGACTTTGTAATTGGACAGCGCAGAGCCGATCGGGATACGGTCGTAGAGCTTGTCGACCGGCTGCGTGGTGGAGAAGATCGTACATTCGGTCGGACCGTAGCCGTTGGTGAGCGTGTAGCCTTGGGGCGGCTGGAGCGGGACCAGCTTTTCACCGCCGACGGACAGATGCCGAAGATCGCTGTCGGAAATCTGCGAAGCGAACAAGCGCCCCATCTGCGTCGTCATGAAGACGTGCGTTACGCCGTTTTCCTTGTAGTACCGGTTCAGAAGCGGCAGGTCGATGCGCAGTTCTTCGGGCACGATACATACCGCCGCGCCGCAGGTGAGCGCGGGATACATGTCCATCATGTTCGCGTCGAAGCCGAAACTTGCGTATGCCGCAACGACGGAATCGGGGGTTAAGGCATAGTTGGTCCGGTACCAGTCGCAGAAATTGACAAGGTTTTTGTGCGTCAGCATCACGCCTTTCGGTTTTCCTGTCGTACCGGAGGTGTAAAGCAGAATAAACAGATTCTCAGGCGTAAGACCGGATTCCTTCACGCTGCATTCCGGAAGGGACGAAAGGTCTTTGAGGAACAGAACGGGGCCCTTATAATCCGGCAAAAGACCGATCAGCTGTTCATCCGCAATGAGAAGCTTTGCATTCGCATCCTCGACCATGAACTGCAGGCGTTCGGCGGGATAACTCGGGTCGAGCGGCTGATACGCCGCGCCGGCTTTCAATGCGCCGAGCGCGGTAACAAGCATGTACGCACTCCGGGGGATCAGGATGGAAACGACGTCCTCCGGACCGATTCCCTGTTTTTGCGCGAATGCCGCGATGCGGTCGGACAGGTCGTCGACTTCTCGATAGCTCATGCGGACGTCGCCGCAGATCACCGCGGTACGGTCGGGATACCTTTTTGCGCTTTGGCGGAACAGCGAAGCAATGTCCGTTTGTTCGATCGGTTTCTCCGTGCGATTGAACGCCGCGAGCGCGGCTTTCTTTTCCTCGGTCAGAAGGGAGATGTCCGCCGGACGCTCGTTTTTCAGAAGCGCCTTCAGAGCGTTTTCCATACTTTCGAGCAGGGAACGGATATTCCATTCCTCGTAATGCTCCGTTTCATACTCGCAGTCGATGCGGAATCCGTCTTCCGTATCGAACACAAAGAACGTCAGCGGCGCTTTCATGCCGTCCGGCTGAATCGTGATCTGCTCGGCGGGTCTGCCCCCGACGGTGAAGGCTTCGCCGATCGCGCCCTGGTAGACGAAGAGGATGTTCGCCTTTACGTCGAAGGTGCGCGAAATCTCCGCAAACGAGAAGATGTCGTTCGCCATGCTGTCGTTGAGCTGACGACCGATCCGCGAGACAAACGCCTTTCCGGTTTCGCTTCGATCCAAACTGCATACGACGGGCAGCGTATGAACGAACATGCCGACGGAACCGAAGAGGCGCGCATCGCTTCTTCCGTTATATACGGTGGTATAAACACAGTCGTTCCGGGCAAGGAACTTTGCAAGCGTAAAGCCGAACGCTGCGTTCCAAAGCGCGTTTGCGGTGGTCTTCGCCTCGTTGAGGAAACGCGCGGCGTCTTTACGGTTCAGAAGCACATGATGCGACAGAAGCCCGATGTCGGCAACCGCATCGTTTTTGTCGCGTACGGGAAGACAGTCGGTATCGAGACCGTCCAGCAGGGCGGTATAATATGCCTTTGCCTTTGTGTACGCCGCTCCCTTGCGAAGCGACTCTTCTTCTATGGCGGCATCGAATCCGGTATAACGTTCCTTTTCCGGGAGCGTGCCGTCGTATGCGCTGTTCAGATCGCGCAGGAACACGCTCAGGGATTCTCCGTCAAATACCAGGTGGTGCGCGTCAAAGAACAGATAAAGCGCGGTTTCATCCGAAATCAGCGCGGCGCGCACGAGCGGCGCGTCCGTCAGCTTGAACGGTCGGACCAGTTCGGAGAAGCCCAGATGGAGATCCGATTTTTCCAAAAGGTCGATCTCGATCTCTGCGCTGTCGTTTCGCACAGCCATGACCTTGCCGGATTCGTCAACGGTAAGCTGCGTTTTGAGATACGGATGCGCATCGAACGCCGCGGTGAGCGCGGCTTTCAAACGGTCGGGATCGATCGAGGAGTCCAGTTTCAGCAGGAGCGGGATATTATATGCCGTCGAGTTCGGTTTTGCGAGACATTCCACATATACGCCCTGCTGTACGCTGGACAAAGGATAGAGCGCTTTTGAGGCGTCGCCGCTCGAAACAGCGTCGGGTTCGGAGTCGGCAGCGCTTTCCCCGGTTGTTTTCGACGCAAGAAAATCGGCGAGTTTGCGAACCGTTTCATACTGCCGGAGCTCGTTGATTTTCAGATTGATTCCGAATGCGTCGCAAAGGAGAACGTTCAGTTTCAGAATGCCGACCGAGGTGAGCCCTGCATCCAAAAGGTTTGTGTCGATACCGAAGCCGGAGTGCCCGATCGCTTCGGCGGCGAGATCAAACACTTTCTGCTGCGTTTCATTCTCGGGCGGGTTATCCGCCGCCTGTTCACGCTCCGGATACGGCAGCGCTTTTTTGTTGACTTTCTGATTCTGATTCAGCGGAATGCGATCGATCTGCATCGTCACGGAAGGAACCATATAATCCGGTTTTTCCGAACGGATAAAGGCGTTCAGAGCGGCAATATCGATTTGTGTGTCCGCGACGATATACGCCGCAATGAACTTTCCGCCGGACGGTTCCGTAAAGTCTGCGACCGTCACGTCTCTGATCCCGTCGAAGCGGCGAATGACCTCTTCGACCTCCTTGAGCTCCACGCGGAAGCCGCGGATTTTGACCTGGCTGTCGCCTCTGCCGACGAACTGCAGATTGCCGTCCGTCAGAAAGCGCACGCGGTCTCCGGTGCGGTATGCGCGTTCGTATCCCGGATCCTTGCAGAACGGGTTTTTCACATACGCTTTTTCGGTTTTTTCGGGATCGTTCAGATACCCGGCCGTGACGTGCGGACCGGTGATCCAAAGCTCGCCCTTCGCACCGGGAGGAAGAAGCCTTCCGCGCTGATCGACGACATACAGCTTGACGTTGTCGACCGCGTGCCCGATCGGGATATCCTCATATGCGCGATCGACCGGGAAGGCGGTCACGAGAACCGACCCTTCTGTCGGTCCGTACAGGTTAAAGAGCTTAAAATCTTTCGGCGGATCGACGGGAGCAAGCTTTTCTCCGGCGACCGACAGGGTGCGGAGCGTTTTTGTTCCTTTCATCAGCAAAAACTGCGTGCCGACCTGCGTGGTCATGATGCTGTTTGTGATTCCGTTCTCGTTGAAATAGTTCTGCAGCGCGAAGAGATCGAGCCGCAGCTCATCCGGGACGATGTACAGCGCCGCGCCGGACGTGATGATGGGATAGGTATCGAACACGTTGGCGTCAAAACCGAAGCTGGCATAAACGGCGAACCTGCTTCCCTCGCCGAATTCGTAGAAATCGCGTCCCCATGCGACCGTGACCATCGTATTTGCGTGGCGGAACATAACGCCCTTCGGCTTTCCGGTCGATCCGGAGGTATAGAGAACAATAAACAGATCCTCGGGCGACGGAGTGGGAAGAACCGTATCGTCGTCCGAAAGCTCCGGAATTGCGGAGGTCATCATGCGTTCGCCGGTGAACTCGTCCGTGATGCGTCCGCAAAGATCCTCCGTTGTGATCAGAAAAGATGCGCCCGAATCGGAGAGCATCTGGTTCAGACGCTCCGTGGGATAGGAGGGATCCATGGGAAGATAGGCGGCGCCGGATTTCAGAACGCCGAGAGAGCACAGCAGCATGTACTCGCACCGCGGAATCATGATGCCGACAATGCTTCCCTTTCCGATACCGCGTTTCACAAGATGCTTTGCAAGCCGGTCGGTAATCCCGTCGACCTCGCGGTAGGTGAACCGCTTGTCCAGATAGACAAGACATTCCGCGTCGGGTGTTTTCTGCGCCTGCCGACGGAACAGATCGACCACGGTATGCGCCGTATCATAGACCTTTTCCGTACGGTTGAACGCATCGATCAGGGCGCGGTTCGTTTCGGAAGCGGGTTCGATTTCGTCTAAACGATTCACCGTGCGCATCTGCGCGGCGACATGCAGAAACGTATCGACGAAGCTTTTGATAAACGTTTCCGAATACAGGGATCTGCGGTATTTTGCGATAACGGCATATCCGTCGGGACGTTTGCGAACCGTGAATTCGAGATCACAGATGGGTTCGTTCGTGTTCAGCAGCGCAACCGGCGCGCTGCTGCCGTCGACGGTGATATCGTTTAACAGATCCGCGTGATAGACGAACGACAGATTTTCCCGGATTCCGTACGTCGCGGCGAGCTCGGAGAAATCAACGCAGTCGTTCTGCTGCATCCGGAAATAGCTCTCGTAAACGCGGGAGAGGTACTCTTTCGGAGTCTCATTTCCGGCGAACCGAATCCGGATCGGGAGCGTTCGTACGAACATGCCGACGACGGGATCGTTTTTGAACGCCGAACGTCCGTGGTGCGCGGAGGCAAAGACCGCTTCCTCCGAGCCTGCGTAGATCGCCAGCGCAAAGCCGAAGGAGCCGAGGAAGAAGGCGTTTTCACTGATCCCGTTTGTACGCGTAAAGGCTTCGACCGTATCGGTCGGAAGATTTTCCTCGCAGGAGACTTCGAGGATACCCATTCCGGAGGGCTTTTCCTTCAGAACCTGGTCGGGGTCGAGACGGAAATCAAAGTCCGCACCGTCAAGCTCATTCTGAAGCATCGAACGGATTGCTTCCACGCGTTTCGGATCCTTAGGGATCGGCGTCAGAAGCTCGGTGAAGGTCGGCGCTTCCGCGGGAAGCGATTCTCCCCGGTAGGCTGCGGCGATCTCGTTGAGCAGCAGGTGCAGCGACATTCCGTCAAACACGATGTGATGAACGTCAAGCAGAAGTCCGTCGCCCTCCGGCGTGCTGAGGTAAGCGAACCGATACAGCGGTCCTTTTGCGAGATCAAACGGGCGGCAAAAGTCCTTTGCGGCATCGTCGATCCGCTCTGCGCGAATGGTATCCACCCGAATCGGCTCCTGCGAAAAGGAGATCACGGGAACGCCGCGCACCTCAGAAACGACGGCCTGCAGCGCTTTGTGACCGCCCGCGGCGCAGACGACCGCTGCGATCATCCGGTCGCGATCGATCCCCTTCGGAAGCCGCACCAACACCGGAATGTTATATTTCAGCGTTTCGGGTTCCTGCATACACTCAAGATAGATGCCGGTTTGTCCTGCATTCAATAACAGTTCTTCGTTCGTATCGACCATGTTTGACTCTCCTGTGTGTTGTTTATACTTTGAAAACAAGCGTCAGAACGTTTCTGCCGTCCGTATACGTCCAATTTGTATCGGATGCGATGCTCCGGATAAAGCGGATGCCGAGCCCGCCTTCGTCCATGCTCAGGAAATCGTCGTCCTCCTTGAGCGATTGCGAGAACGGATCGAACCGAGTGCCGTTGTCTCTGAGCTCCACGGTCAGCGAATCGCCCTCGCGCTTGATCCGCCAGTCTGCTTCGGACGCGTTCGCATAGCGCACGATGTTGACAAATGCCTCTTCACAGGCAAGCACGATCTTTTTCGCGTTCGCGCTTCCCGCGCTTTCGGCGAGGATCTCGCGTTTCACCTGCTCGAACGCTTCGAGCGTAAGCGGAACCGCCTTGCGTACTTCCGCACCGGTAAAGCGCGCCGCGACGACCGTGATGTCGTCAAATTGCTCGCAGCCGCAGAAGAACCGATCGACCGATTCCTCCACAGCCTTGACCGCGATCCGGCTGTCCGTCTGTCCGAGCGACTGCAGCAAAGCCAGCAGCCGTTCGGTTCCGTAAAACGTCCTTTCCTTGCTGACCGCCTCGGTCACGCCGTCGGTGTAAAGCAGAATGCCGTCGCCCGGAGCGAGCGTCATGGTCTCCGTCTCGACGTCGGCGTCCGGGAACAATCCGAGCGCGATGCCGCGCTTCGGGTTCAGATACTGCGCAGTTCCGTTCTTTAGGAGCACGGGCGGGTTGTGCCCGGCGTTTGCGAAGCGAACCGTCCCGGTCTTCGGATCAATGAGCATGGCGAAGAGCGTCACAAACATGCCCTCCGGATTCTGCCCGCACAAATCGTCATTGGCGCTGTTCAGCGCGTCCGCCGGATCCGCAAAGCGTATCATCCGCTCCCGCACGAGATTCTTGGTCAGCGCCATGAACAGCGCTCCCGCGACGCCCTTGCCGGATACGTCCGCAATGAGCGCACAGTACTGCCCGTCCGGACGGAGGAAGCAATCGTAAAAATCGCCGCCGACCTCCTTTGCGGGTCGCATAAGTCCGCAGACGTCCATGCCGTCCCTGCAGTCGTGGAACGACGCCGGAACCATGCCGTACTGGATGCGGCGGGCGACGTCGAGCTGCGCGCGCTCGTATTCCTGCTGCTTGGTGATTTCTTCGATGTTGCCGATATACGCCCGGATTTCGGACGACATCTTTTCAAATGCGTCGGCAATCTGCTGGATCTCATCCTGTGAACGGATCTGAAGCGGCATTTCGTTTGCCTCCGGATCGAACTGCTCCATGCGTTCTGCAACGACGTGCAGGGGGCGGATCAAGCGGATCTGCAGCAGAAGATACAGGATCAGAAACGCGGCGATCATGATGCCGGTGATGGGCAGCAGCAGAATCAGGAACTGCTTGACGATCGCGCTGTTCTGCACTTCGATGCTGACGTCCGTTCCGATCAGTGCCGCAACTTTTCCGTTTCCGTCAAAATACGGCGTGACCCAGCTGACCATCCTGCCGAACCGGTTGTTCAGAATGTATGTTTCGTCGCTTGTTTCGCCGCGCAGAGCAGCACGTTCCGGACCCAGAATCGGTTCCTTGCTGATTGCACCGAGTCCGAGCTCCGCCTCCGCTGCTTTGTTGAGTTCGTCGTCGGCTGCAACGGTCACGACATAATGACGGATGCCTTGTTCATCAACGGTGTAAACGTACAGATAGGCAAGGGACTGGCTTTTGCAGACCATGCGCAGTTCCCTGCGGACCATTTCGTACGTCGCTCGGCTTTCCGGTTTCTGAAGCTCGTTGATATCGGCGGAGTTCAGGATCTCACCCGTGATGTACGCCGCGCTTCGTCCGTACGAACGGTTCAGATCGATCTCATCCGAATAGGCGTTCCGGTAACTCAGGACCATGCAGGCGATGATGAGCACGGCCAGCGTCGCCGCGAAAAACCATATGGTCCGTTTTCCGATCGACCGTTTCATGCTTCGACGTGAAGACGCTTCAGGAATCCCGCCATCTCAAGCACGTCCATAATTTCCGGCTGTACATGAATAAGCGTCAGGTTGCCGTCCACCTTCTTATGCGCGGCGACGATCTGACGAAGCCCCGCCGAGGACGTGTATTCCAGAGATTCGAGATCGAATACCAGCGCATGTGTGTCCGCGCCGAGCGCTTCGATCTGTTCCTGCAGTTCCGCAGCCGCCTGTGTGTCCAGCCAGCCCGCAAGCTTCAATGTAACTACGCCGTTTTCTTCCAGTTTTTCAATGTTCATGTGTTTCCTCCGATCATTTTTTCCAAATGGACTGTTTTGATTTGCGGATCAATCGATGGTGCCTTCTGACAGACTGCATATCGATAGCCGCGTAAGTCGTTTCCTTCCCAAATTGCGTATCCGTCAATCAAATCGCCGCCGGTCGCGCGAACAGGCGGATCCAAAAGAATGCGGACAGATGCAGGATCTGCGGAAAGACCGTCTCCGCGCGTTTTCAGAACGCTTTCCTTTGCGACCCAGTACCGGCAGAAAAGTTCATCCCGATCGGCTTCGCGGCAGACTTCAAACGAACGGTATTCGTCCGGCGTCAGCACCCGCCCGGCAAGAGCAGGGTCAACCGGACGGATCTGTTCGATATCGCATCCGATCTCCGCGTCCGAAACGGCAAGCATCACATATTCGCCGGCGTGCGACAGATTGAAACAGAACCCGGTCGCTCCGTTTAGATACGGCTTCCCGTTCGCCCCGTATGAATAGGGAGGGAGGGGAAGGGCGTGCCCGGCGTCCTTCCATGCATGTCGGAGCAGCGCTTCCGCGCAGAGCGAGAGCAGCCGATCCTTTTGAAAGCGAAAACGGTCAGCCTTTTCTTTTCGCGCTTTTGAAGCCATGGCATACAGCTGCCGAATATCCTGTTCGTTTTGCAGCGGCTCGATGCCGCAAAGATAAATCATTGTCCGCATACATTCTTTAATATAATATTATATACCAAATTTCCGCGCTTGCAAAGACCTTTTGAGAAACAGGAAAACAAAGAACTGCAGACGGTACGGTGATTCGACCCATATTGACCCCCCGGATTCAGATCTCCGAACCCGGCTGCGGCGTTTTTCGATCCGAACCGGATGATGCGGTCATATCGGGTCTGATCGAAATCAAACGAACTTCCAGCATATCCAGAAGCGCGTCGAGCTCAATCGTATTTCCCTTTGCCGACACGCTGTATTTGTTTATAGCGGGGGTGGATCGGGCTGCGAGCGTATTGAGCTCGGCGGCGGACAAGTCCTCCACGGCGCCCATGGAAACCCACATGTCGAAGGAACTGCCGCTGTGACGGTTGATCAGGGTCTCGGTCACCGTGTAATCGCCCGCCGGCATATTCCTTATCAGCATATGCGCGTCCAGCTGCTGCTCCGGTGAAAACGGGGTGTACCGATCGGTGAAGGTCATGTCGAAACGCTCGCCGAGCGCATACAAATGTGAGAAGTGACGATAGTTATAAAGAAGGACGGTGATTTCGTCGTCCTGCTTTGTTGCAATCCATCCGTCGCCTTTTCCCAAAAGCGTATCGCCGAGAGAACGCAAAAGCGTAAACGCATAGTAGGACGCCTTCGGGATGCCGTTGGCCGTGAACAGTCCGAGACCGCCGAAGAACAGCTGCTCCGGCTGTGACGTTTCACCCATCCAGTCGGTGAGCGACCAATAGGAGAAGCTGTCCAGCTTATCATAGTTTTCCGCAATGCTCTTGGCGATGTAGCACGCCTTGAAGCAGGTATCGTTCAACAGGTCCTGCTGACTGGGCGTGTTATTCCATTCCGTGACGTAGATCGGCATGGTATCGCATTGGATCGCATGCCGCTCGCGGATGACCTGCGAAACAAACCGGCTCATCCCGTCCGTCGTTTTGCGCAGGGACATCGGCCGCGCAAAGCCGAACGGACCGTTGCCGGTTCCGCCGTCCGTGAACGCCGTATCATAGTAATGGAAGCACAATCCGTCCGGGACGCAGTCGGACGCTTTGCACCAACGAAGGAACGGGAGATACCAATTCTCGTATCCCTCCTGAAGAATGTAAAAGGTCGGCGGCGCGAGAAACGAAATGAACGGATCGCACTTTTTGACGGATGCGTACGTTGCTTTCCAGAATCGGTAAAAGGTCTCAACGCGGGAAAACCCGTACATGTTCTCAGGCGTATCCGGCTGATGCCAGAGTGTAAACCGCCACATCCGGACTTCCGCAGCCGTGTAGCGCTTCTCAAGATGCCGGATCAAAGCTTCCGTCATGGCGCACCAGGTCTCCGTACTTGCCGGCTCGCCGACCGAATACCCGAAGATTTGCTTCTTTTGCCTGGACAGGGCTTCCGGCATAAAGCCGAGCTGAATCATCGGCCGCAGATGAACGGACAGAAGAAAATCGAAAACCTTGTCAACATAGGCGAAACTGAACACGGGCTTTCCGTTTCCGTCGGTGTGATAGACACGCATATCGTCCGAAAAGATCCCGTTAAACTTGATATAAGAATAGCCGATTTCCTTTTGAACGCGCCGGAGAAGATCCTGAACATCGTTTGTCAGAATCGCGCTTGCGCGTGTTACGCCGATCATGTCTTTCCAACGATGCCTGAGAGCCGTTCCGGCGGATGAGGCGTCAATCAAAGCGCGGCAGGACACTGCTTGGGAAGGAGAATCCGGCTGCGCTTCTTCCAGATATTTTTTCAGTCCCGCCAAACGGTCGTGCTGTTCGATCGGGCGGGTGGCTGCGTCGATATGAGGCTTTTCCTCGTGCTGTTTTCGGTAGAGACTCGGGAGCATCCCGTGTTCCTTTTTGAATGCCTGCACAAACGCATAACTGTTCGGAAAACCGGCGTCGGCGGAGATCGTTTCGATCGTGGCGTCGGTTTTCAGAAGCGCATCGGTTGCGTAATTGAGCCGGACACGCTGCAGATAGTTCAGAAACGTCATACCGAACTGCTTTTCTATAAATTTGGACAGATACGGCGCGGACAGATGCACGCGGTTCGCAAGCTCGGAAAGCGTGAGGTTGCTTTGAAAATCCTGATGAATGATCGCGCTGATCTCCGCCATGCGCTCCGTGTAGCGATGCGCGCTCCGATGCCGCGCTTCCGAATCCTCCACCTTGAAGTTCAGATACATGGCGTCCATCAGCGAAAAGATCAACGACCAGTTGCGAAGCTCGTAGCCGGGCTGCCCGTCGGCGTTGTTCTTGACGATCCGCGCGATCAGACGGCGCAGTACGCCGTAGGACGCGTCGTCGCCGAACATCGCGCTGTTGCAGAGAAAGTCGGGATGCCGCGGCACGGGAAGCGTCCGTTCGAAAAAGTGCTGGTCGAACGCAACGGAGACAAGAACACAGTCGGTACCGAGACAGGCGCAGGACGTCTGCGCCTCCACGGAAAAGACGTCGTCCGCACGCGCGATAAACAGCTCCTTGTCCATCGTGACCTGCAGGCTGCCGGTCAGCAGCATATACACGGCGAACAGATCCGATTTCAGCGAGACGTCTGCGTCGATCCTTCGAACGGTACAGACCATGTGTTTTCCGCAGGCATAGCTTGCGATCGTCTTAAAGTCCGGCATAAAGTTCCACCTCCGTGTATGATTATACCATGCCCGGGATAAAAATCAAGCGAATTGAGATTAAAAATCCGATGATAAGCTGAAAGCATATAAAATTTAACCGAAAGAAAGAAAAAATCGAGATGAAAAAATGACAAGCCGGCGGTGGCTGCAAAGCGGAAAATGTCTTACCATGAGGACAAAGAGGTGAGAAGATGAAAACGCCCATTCTGGAAATGAAGCATATCCGTAAAACGTTCGCAAGCACCGTTGCGCTCGGCGACGTGTCCTTCGACGTTTATCCCGGCGAGATTCGCGGACTGATCGGCGAGAACGGTTCCGGAAAATCCACGATCTCCTCGATTGCCGCAGGCATGCAGAAAGCGGACAGCGGCGAAATGCTGTTTCACGGCAAGGTATGGAATCCCCAAAGCATGATCGACGCGCTGGATCACGGCATCGGCATGATCGTGCAGGAGAGCGGAACGATTCAGGGCATTACGGTTGCCGAGAATCTGTTTCTGGGACAGACAAAGCAGTTTCCCGGGATGCTCGGCACGATCGACCGGAAGGCGATGAACCGCAGGGCGGACGAAGCGCTCCGTGCGATCGGCGTTCGGAACGTTTCCGGCAGCACGCCGATGGGCGCGCTCGATTTTCAGACGCGCAAGCTTGTGGAGATCGCAAAGGTCGTTATGAAGAACCCGGAGATTCTCGTGGTCGACGAGACGTCGACGGCGCTGAGCCAGGAGGGACGCGACATCCTTTACAGACTCGTGGAGCGGCTGCGCGACGAGGGCAAAGCGGTGCTCTTCATCTCGCACGATCTGGATGAGATCATGGAGGTCTGCGATACGCTGACGGTTCTGCGCGACGGCGCGATCATCCGCCACTTTACAAAGGATGAATTCGACGCGGACGCGATCCGCACCAGTATGATCGGCAGAGAGCTGCAGGGCGATTACTATCGCAGCGACTTTACGCCGTCGCACCTTGATGAGATCGCGGTCACGGCAAGCCATATCAGCCTCGGAACGGTATTGGACGACGTCGATCTGACCGTTTACCGCGGAGAGATCGTCGGCATCGGCGGTCTGTCGCATTGCGGCATGCACCCGCTCGGAAAGATCCTGTTCGGCGCGCAGAAGCCCGATCGCGGCGAGGTCGTCACCGGCAAAGGCGTGAAGATCACCAACGAAACCGTCGCCATGCGTGAAGCGTTCGGCTACGTTTCGAAGGACAGGGACGTCGAATCGCTCTCGCTGAACGCAAGCATCCGCGACAACATCGCGATCGCGGGCATGGAGCGCTATGCGGTCGGTAACTTCCTGATGCTGAACGGCAGAGAAAAAGCGTATGTGGACCGGCAGATCGAATCGCTTTCGATCAAGTGCGCGGACCGCGACCAGCAGACGTCGCAGCTTTCCGGCGGCAACAAACAAAAGGTCGTATTCGGCAAGTGGATCGGCAGAGGCAGCGAAGTGCTGATACTGGACTGCCCGACGCGCGGCGTGGACATCGGGGTCAAGCATGCGATGTACCGGCTGATGATCGAGCTGAAGAACGAAGGAAAGTCGATCATCATGATCTCCGAAGAAATGCCGGAGCTGATGGGCATGTGCGACCGGCTGATCATCCTGAAGGACGGACGCGTCACGCACGAGTTTTTGAGAAGCGAATCCCTGTCTGACGCGGAAATCATTCAGTACATGATTTAAGAGGTAACGAAGATGGAAAGCAATCAAATTGTCAAGCGATACAAAGCGCGTCAAAGGATCGTCGACATCCTGCCGTTTGCCGCACTGGTTCTCCTGTTCGGACTGTTCTGTCTGGTTGTGCAGGGCAAGGGATACCGGCTGGACATGTACCTTAAGATCATCTTCAACGAGGGTATCGTGCTTGCGGTCGTGGCAACCGGCGCGGTCTTCATCTACACGCTCGGCTCCTTCGACATCAGCCTCGGCGCATCGACTCTGTTTTCGGCAACGCTCGGCGTCATGACCTACAACGCGACGCAGAGTCTTGCGCTGATGATCCTCGTAATCTTCGGTGTCGCGATCGGCTGCTCGCTGTTAAGCTCGGTGCTTGCGTCGGTATTCCACATCCCGGTGTTCGTCACGACCGTCGCCATGATGTCCGTGCTCTCGGCGATCGCCGCGCAGATCATTACGACAAACGGCGGCGCGCTGGGCGGCATCAGCATTCCGTCGTCGGTGGTTGCGCCGCTGGACAACGTGGGCTTTAAGATCGCCGTGCTCGCTGCGTTCTGGCTGATTTGCTTCTTCGTGTTCAACTATACGAAGATCGGCAGACGGCAGAAGTTTTTGGGCGGCAATCCGGTCTGCGCACAGCTTTCCGGCATTCGGATCAACACCTATGCAATCATTGCGTTTGTGATGGCGGGCATCGGCGTCGGGCTCGGCGCGTTTCTGACGCTGGTCTACACGCCTTCGGTTACGGCGAGCACCGCAAGCAGCATCGGCATGAACATCGTCGTCGCAATCGTGTTCGGCGGAATGCCGATCTCCGGCGGACCCCGCTCGCGCATCTATTCCGCGCTGGTCGGCGGGTTCAGCTACATTCTTTTGAACAACATTCTGAAGCTGATCGTCGATTCCGGCGTCGGCTACGGCGTATCGCAGATCGTCGCAGCCGTGTGCTTCCTCGGCGTCGTCTATGTGACCGGCATCAATTACCGCAGCAAGCAGCTGCCCAGATAGTCTGAACGCGTCAGCGTTTGCTATACATCAATCCAACAAAAATACAACGGAGGAACAAACATGAAAAAGATCTTTGCTATGCTTCTTGCACTTGCGATGGTATTTGCCTTCATCGCCTGCAGCGGCAGCAACAATCAGGCGGAAGACAAGCCCGTCAAGATCGGCGTTCTGGTTGCAGACGTCAGCGG
>CAMORL010000022.1 GCA_946623765.1 uncultured Clostridia bacterium | reverse complement strand
CAAAACGGGTGCGATCCGCAGTCATTGCATGCGGACCGCGCCTTTTTTCTTACATCGGCGGAGGCAATGCAGAGGTTTCTTCCGCTTATGCCTGCAATCCCACCTGACAAGCAGCCGCCAACCGCCCCTTCTTTTCCGGATGGTGCGGTGAAAAGCGCCCGAAGCACTTGAATCTTCCTATAATTTATGGTACTATATACTTGATATATTATGTAAACAAACGGGGGTTGTCCCGTTTGGAGCTGCAAAATGCTGTATGGAGGATTTGCAATGTACGGAAATCTGAAAAAGCTGCTGTCGCTTCTTCTGGCGGTGCTGTTCGTCGCCGCGCTGATTCCCTCCGCGTTTGCGGAGAACGGCACGTCCGGCGAAGAGGAACTGCCCGCCGGAATCAACGGCATGCCGGACGATTATGAACTGAGCGAGCAGCAGATGAACAGCAAGCGCGCGCTGATCGGTCACAATGTGCTGGATGCGCTGGACAACATGACCGCGGGAACGGATTATGCCGCCGATCAGCTGATCGCAACCGCCGACTCCCAAGCGCTTGCCGAGGCGATCGCAAAGGCGTACAACGCCGAGCTCGTCCGCTTTGACGGACATGTCGCCGTGCTGCGCATCTCGGGCGTAAGCGTCCGAAGCGCGGTTGCCGCCGGTCTGAATCCCGCGTTCAATCTGCCTCCGGTGGAGCCGAACTACCGTTCCGCCCCCGATCCGGTTCTGACCTCATCGAAAAAGCGGAACGAATCCGGCAGCGGCGGCGTCGTTCTGCCGACCCTGCAAAGCTGGAAAACATGGTACGAATCCTCGGAAAACCCCGATCCGCTCATGTCCCACCCCAATGACGCCTGGTACTATCAGTATCAGCATGATGTGGTCAATTCCTACGAGGCGTGGGGTGTGAACCGCGGATGGGGACACAGCGTCTGCGTCGCCGTTCTTGACTCCGGCGTGGATTACCGTCACGAAGATCTCGAATACGTGCTCCCGGGCAAAGATTTCGTCGACGGAGACGACGATCCCATGGACGAGCACGGTCACGGCACGCACTGCGCCGGCATCATCGGCGCAACCGCGGACAACGGTCTCGGCGGCGCAGGCATCGCACCGTTTGTCGATATTCTGCCCGTCCGTGTTCTGGACGCAGAAAACTTCGGCTGGTACTCCGACTGGGCAAGCGGCATCTATTACGCCGTGGACTACCGCCTCGACAACGGCTTCAACGAGAAGGTCGACATCATCAGCATGAGCCTTTGCGGATACGGCTACAGCACCGTTCTGCAGGATGCGGTCGATTATGCGTATCAGAACGGCGTTACGGTGATTGCCGCAATGGGCAACGACGGCACCAATGTAAAGGTATACCCTGCCGCGCTGGACCACGTAATCGCCGTCGCTGCGACCGACGAAACCGGCGCGCGCGCCCCGTTCTCCAACTACGGAAGCTGGTGCGACCTCGCCGCACCCGGTTACGCGATCTGGTCCACGCTTCCGGAATCCCTCTGGGGCGAACGCTACGGCTGCTGGGACGGCACCTCGATGGCAGCTCCCATAGTCTCAGGCGTCGCCGCGCTGTATATCGGACGCATGGGCAATCCCGGTCCGGCGCAGCTTCAGAAGATCCTTCTCGCCGCAACCTCCAAGTGTACATCCCAGGGCTGCGGCAAGGGCATCATCGACGCCGGCAAGCTGTTCCTGTCCGATAAGAAAGCGCCCTCGGTCATTCTTTACACACCTCCGCAGACGGACAGCGAAGGCGTCGTTCTCGGTTCTGCCGTCGCGGAAGCGACGCAGGAGGGCAAGCTGAAGTTTGTCATGCACAACAGCGGCGGCTACGACGGCGACGATATTACCGCCGCGTTTGTCTACACGCTGGACGGCTCCGCTCCGAGCGTCGCAAACGGCGAACTTCGGAACGGACAGCTCCTTGAAAATCTGGAGGACCGCGCCGTCATCTCCCTGAAGGATCCTTCGCTGAATCTGCACGTCGGCGACGTTCTGACCGTCAAGGTCATGTGCGTGTCGGGCATGGGCGTTTCGAGCGGCGTTACGACCGTCAAGGTCAAGATCGTCCCCGATCAAAGCGCAGACGTTCTCAACCGGCTGACCGTTTCCGTGACCGCGCCGAAATCGCTGATCCCCGGCAAGAGCATCCAGCTCTCCGCGGTCGTCACCGCGGACGGCTCGACCGACGTGGATCAGAAGGTCACGTGGAAGATCCATTCCCAGATCGGCTGTCCGAATGCGAAGATCGACCTCAACAGCGGCAAGCTGACGACAAAGGCGGGCGAAACCGGCAGCATCACCGTCCGCGCGACCTCCGCAGCGAATACGGCAAAATACAAGGACGTCGCGATCCAGATCCGGCAGCTTTTGCCGATCAGCGTCATCAAGCTGAATGCGACCGCCCTGTCGCTCTACATCGACCGGAGCGAAACGCTGAACATCAAGGAACTCAAGGATTCGCAGAAGAACGACGTGAACGTCGAGGACGCAGCGTTCCGTTGGACGAGCAGCAACAAAAAGGTCGCCGTCGTCAGTGAAACCGGCACGGTCACGGCAGTCGGAAAAGGCTCCGCAACCATCACCTGCGAGGTTTTGGACGGATCCGGCAAAAAAGCGACCTGCAAGGTCACCGCACTGCAGCCCGCGACCGACGTAGTCATCACGACGACGCAGAGCTGCGCGGCGTCCGGCACATCCGTCTCCTTCCGCGCAGAGGTCCTTCCGAAGACCGCCAGCAACCGGAAGGTCGTGTGGTCGCTCAGCGACGCGCCCGAGGGCGTTACCGTCACCGCAAACGGCACGGTGAAGATCCCCGCGACCGTCAAGAGCGGCACGTTCACGATCGTTGCCAAAGCATTCGACGGCGTAAATGCCGACGCGCAGGCAAGCAAGACGGTGACGATCCTTCCCGCAAAGGCAGCTTCGATCCAGATCCAAGGCTATGCCGATTTCGGCGGTCCCTCCGTCACCGAGCGGAACGGAACCGTCACCGCGGCGACGCTGTTCTCCGTGCCGCTTGACCTGTCCCCCGACGCGAATACGATCCGTCTGATCGCTTCGGTCAGCAACGGCGCCGAGGTTCTCTGGACCAGCAGCAACCCGAAGGCTGCCGCCGTCGATCCGAAGACCGGCCTTGTGAAGGCGGTCCGTGCGGGTACGGCAAACATCAGCTGCACCGTGCAGGACGGCTCGAACAAGAAGGCTTCCTGCAAGATCACGGTCGTCAATCCGGTGTCCAGAATCACGATCCAGTCCAAGAACCCCGCCTATCTCGAGCAGAACGGCGTCTATCTGATCGGCATCGGCAAAACGGTCGGCAACACCGCCGTCTTTGCGGACAGCTACGGCAAGCCCTCGAACACGAAGGTCGTGTGGGACTTCTCGGTCATGAGCAGCTCGCAGGGCAATATTACCGAAGAAGCGAAGCAGAACGGCTGGGTCAAGCTCTCGAAAAACGGCGCGCTGACCGTGAACAAGGGAATTCTGCCGATCTTTCTGCAGGACGTCGGCGGGGACCCGGATGAAGGCGATCTGCACATCTATGTCTACGCGACCGCAACGGACGGCACCGGCGTATTCGGCTATGCGGATTATATCGTGACGAATCCCGTCACGCGCGTCAGCGCAAGCGATACGAAGATCACGCTCAAAAAAGACCAGTCGACGCACGTCCTGATCACCTGCGAGGGCGGATTCACCGGGTTCGGCTACCGGAGGAACCACTACACATTCAGCTCCAGCAATCCGGACATCGCCTATGCGCTTGTGGACGGATATGACGTCTGCGATCCCTTCCTCTGCATCTGCGCCGGAACCAAAACCGGCACCGCGAAAATCACGGTCAAATCGACCGACGGCAGCAACAGAACCGTCGTCATCACGGTCAAGGTCGAAAACTGACGCTTCCGAAAATCGAAAGCACCTCCGGGCAGTTCCGGAGGTGCTTTTTTGCATTGGTTTTACGCTTCCAGTTTTTTAAGAAGCGGACGCACGGCGAGCGTGCCGAGGATCAGCACCATCACGCCTCCCGCCGTAATCGCGGCAAGCATGATCCAATGCCGCGGCATCATCTCGGCGATGCTCAGCTTGAATATGTGCGGCAGAAACGCGACGACGGCGGCAAATCCGAGGCTCATCGCCGCGCACACGACGACCCGCAGCCGGGAGAACGGACGGCAGGTCAGAATCAGGTTTCCGAGCCCGATCACGCCTGCGGACAGCACCGCCATCGTGGACGCAACCGTTTCGGGCGTGCCGAAGTGTTCGGCGACCATCGCGGACAGCGCGCAGCACACGACGCCCGCGGCGCCCGGTGCGGCTTTCAGCAGAATACGCTTCAGAAAATGTCCCTTCGCCCGTTCGTTCGACGGTTCGAGCGCGAGGAAGAACGACGGCGCGCCGACCGTCAGCATGCTGACGAGCGTCAGATGGATCGGCTCAAACGGATACCGCAGCGGCAAAAACAGCGCGATCAGGATGTTCAGCGCGCTCAGCGCAAAGGAATACAGCGTCTTTTGCAGAAAGAGCGAGGCGGTTCTTGTGATGTTGCCGATGACCCTGCGCCCCTCCGACACCACCGCCGGCAGCGCATTGAAATCGTTGTTGAGCAGTACGAGCTGCGCGGCATGCTCGGTCGCCTCCGCGCCGCCCGCCATTGCAATGGAGCAATCCGCGGCTTTCAGCGACGGTATGTCATTGACGCCGTCGCCGGTCATGGCGACGTGCCGTCCGTTTGCCTTCATGGTTTCGACAAGAAGCCGCTTGCGGTCCGGCGTCAGCCGTCCGAAGATCACGTATTCCTCCGCAGCCAAACGGAGCTCGTCGTCCGAAAGCACGGAACAGTCGACATAGCGTTCACAGCCGTCGAGTTCCAGCGCGCGCGCCGCCGCGGCAACCGTACGCGGATCGTCGCCGCTCATGATGCGCACCGAAACGCCCTCTTCGGAGAACCACCGCAGCGTGTCCTTCGCCGCGGGACGAAGCTGTTCGCGAAGCAGGATGAGACAGAGCGCGCGAGTGACCTCCGGCAGCGTATTGCTGCGGATCTGTCCGTTCGCCTCCGCAAGCAGCAGCACGCGGAATCCGAGCTTTGCGGCTTCCTCCGCCTGCGGAAACGCCCGATCCGTCACAAAGGACGGCGCGCCGAGAATCAGCGTCGTTCCGTCCGCAAACGACGCCGCCGATTTTTTGCGCGCGGAGGAAAACGGCATGACCGCAGTCGCCGTTGCCGTTCCCGGCGTAAACCGGTCCGCAATTGCTTTCAGCGTGCCGGAATGCGCATCGAACGCAGACAGAAAGGTCTCGATCTTCTTCGTCAGCTCGGCTTCGTCCGCATCCAGCGGAATGAGTCGGTCGAATCGCATTTCGCCCGTGGTGAGCGTTCCGGTCTTATCGAGACAGAGCGTGTCCACCCGCGCGAGCGTTTCGATGCCGAACAGCTCCTGCACCAGCGTTTTGCGCTTGCCGAGCTTGATCACGCCCGCCATCAGCGCGATCGACGTGAGCAGAATCAATCCCTCCGGGATCATGCCGATCATTGCGGCGACCGCCTTCGGCACGGCTTCGGACAGCGGGATCTTCAGCAGAAAATACTGTTCTATAAAGAGGATGAGCCCGATCGGCACCAGGATCTTACTGACCAGCGAAACGAGCTTGTTGAGTTCGGTCATCAGCTCCGATTTCGGCGAACGGATGCGCTTTGCTTCGCGCATCAGCCGCGCGGCATAGGCGTCGTCGCCGACCGCGACCGTCTGCGCCGTGATCCTGCCCTCACTGAGGTAGCTTCCGGACATCAGCATGTCCCCCGCCTTGTGCGGAACCGGTTCGCTTTCGCCGGTCAGAAGCGATTCGTCCGCCGCGCAGACGCCCTCGCGGATCAGCACGTCCGCCGGGATCTGATCTCCGATGCGGAAAACCGCCAGATCGCCGTATACCAGTTCTTCCGGCGGCAGCTTCGTTTCCGTTCCGTCACGGATGACGGAAACGGACCGCTCCTCAAGAAGCCGCAGTTTTTTCAGCATGGCGCGAGCGCGCAGTTCCTGCACGGTGCCGATCAGCGTGTTCGAAAAGACCACGCCCAAAAAGAGCATGTTCCGCCACGACCCGACCAGGGCGAGACATGCCGCAAGCGCAAAATTCAACAGGTTGAACAGGGTAAACAGGTTGTCCGAAACGATCCGAAGAATGCTCTTCCCCGGCTCCTCCGTCCTGCGGTTGCTTTGACCTGCCGCCGCGCGCTTTGCCGCTTCCGCGCTGCTTAGCCCCTCCTTGGGCGTCGGGACCGTACCTTCCGGCGGTCCGGACGGGATCTTCAGCGCAGATTTCGACTCCGTTTCCGTCGTCCTTTTTCTCATACGTTCGCTCCTCATGCGGTTCGTTGTTTTTTCAATTCGTTCAAAGCCATTCGACCGCGCCGGTTGCGATGTCGTACACGGCGCCCTCTACACGAAGGTGCTGCATCCCGGGTTCGTCCGAAAACGCCTCGCGGATCGTTTTCACCCCGCGCAGTACGTTCCGTCTGCACGCCGCATCGGCATCGGTTTCCGTTCCGATCGCCTTTCGGATCTCCTCGGTGATGACGGCGACGCGTCCCTGTCCATGCCCCGAAAGCGCTGCCGCAACCGCGCCGCAGCCCGTGTGTCCGAGCACCAGCGCAAGCTCGCAGCCGAGATGCTCCGCCGCGTATTCGATGCTGCCGAGCGCATGGCTTCCCGGAACGTTGCCCGCCGTGCGGATCACAAACAGCTCGCCGATGTCCGCGCCGAAAATCTTTTCCGGGATCACGCGCGAATCGGAACAGCAGAGTACGATCGCATACGGATGCTGCCCCTCCCTTGCCGTGCGCTCCCGAAGCGGATCGGCGCCGGCGGCACAGTACAAACGGTTCTTTTCGATCAGTATTTCACGCGCGTTCACGGCAGTTCTCCTTATACGCTCAAAATGTCCGTGATCTCGTTTCCGCATGCGTTCAGCAGTTCCCTGCCCGCAATCACCGTGACGGCATCCTCCGCCGCGATCCGTTCCAGCATCCCGCACAGCGCAAGAAGGTCCTCCGCCTTTGTGCCGATCAGTCTGCGATAGCGTTCGACCGCCTGTTCGCCGGTGATTCCGCGGAAATAGCGATTGTCCCCCGTGATCATCTTCGCGTTCGCATTGCGAAGCGGATCGACCGTCGAAACCGCGCTCAGAATGTATCCCGTGAGATCCGGATCGTCCTTCAGAAACGCCCGCACGAACGACGCCGCTTCCCGCATGATCCCGAGCGAGCGCGCGGGGTTCGGATCGCGATAGGTATAGAAGCACAGTTCGCCGGTGTCGCGTCCGACAAAGCCGCATCCGTACGCACCGCCCTGTACGCGGATCTGATTCCAGAGGTATGTGAAGTTTAACAGATTTGCAAGCACCGGAATGCTGCCGGAAAACGGAATGCCGTAGTTCTGCAGGTTGCCGCCGGTCGCGGCGAAACCGACCTGCGCCGGAATCACAACGCCTTCCCGCCGCTTGCCGAGCGTTTCAAAGGAGGCTTCCCGCGGGGCGGGCTCGCCCTCCGGCAGGGCGGAAACGATCGCTTCGACCGCCGACGCATCCGTCGCCTCCGATCGGGAAACCGTCAGCCTCCGCTTCACGGCGAGCTTATACAGAAGCGTTTCCATGGTGTTCAAAAGCGACTTCGCCGCTGCGTCCCCGCCCGCGTTCACGTCGTTCAGCCATTGGATGAACGACACGCCGCCGATCGCTTCGTTTGCCGCGCCGAACGCGGATTCATACGCGCCGAAGCGCATCATGGCATAGCGGTGTCCCTCGCCGGGCAGCGAGAGCTTTGCGCCGACCGCGATCTGCTGCACGATCTCCTGCACAAGCTCCGCATCCGAAAACTCGGTCTCCAGAAGGAGTTCCGTGAGGAGCGCGGCTGCCGCCGCCGTCTGTTCCTTCAGGCAGGATGCGCTGACCGTGAGCAGCACACGGCAATGACGCGCGTCGCTTCCGGGCAGCACCGTCGGCGAAACGTCCAGCCTGCCGATCGTATTCTTGATTGCAAGCGGCAGCGAAGCGCGCGTATGCCGCTTTGTCGCCATGCTGCCGAGCACATGACACAGCACCGAGAGCGCAGGCAGTTCGGAAAGCGAAAGGTCGTCCGCCGCAAAGTTCAGCCGGATGCGGGACAGCGCGCTGTCGACCGTATGCGTGAGCACGGTGACGCCTGCGGTTTCGGTCTTCTCCGTACGGAGCGGTTCCGGCGCGTCGTTGAGATCCGAGAGCTTCAGCATCGGGATCGTTCTGAGCGCTTCCTCGCTGTCCGGCGTCTGCTGAAAGATTCGCAGCGCTTCCGATTCCCGCCGGATGCGTTCAAGATCCGCTTCCGTCCACGCCGCGCTTTCCGCCTTGAGCCGCGCGGCTTCCTTTGCCCGCTTTTCGTCGCCGAGCGTTTTGGACGGCACGAGGACGATCGTCGCGCCGTTCGCCGTATCCAGGAAGAACTCCCGCAAAAGGTCCTCGAAATACGTGCCGGTCAGCCGTTCTTCAAGTGCGCAAAGCGGCGCTTCGACCGCAATGCCCTCCAGCGGATCGCCGCCGTAGAGCCACGTGTCGAGCAGCGAGAGCGCTTCCAAAAGGCTTCTCTGCGCCCATCCGCCGTCGGTGTCGCGCTTGCGGAACGCAAAGCTGTGCAGACACGCCGAGAGGCGTTCCCTGTCGAGCCCGTCCTTTACGATTCTTTCGACCGTTTCGGAGATCGCCGCTTCCAGCGCTTCGCGTTTTTCGGCGTCGGTATTCATCGCCTGCCAGCCGACCATGTTTTCCATGAATCCGTCCCAGACCTCGACGGAGAAATCCTGCGCAAGTCCCCGGTCGATGACCGCGCGCTTCAGCGGCGCGTCGTTGTCGCCCGTCAGATAATCCGCAAGCACCTCGGCGGCAAACAGCCGTTCGCGCGCCGAAAAATCGCCGAGTACTTTCATGGACGCGATCATTGCGCGGCCGTCCGTCGGATCCTCCGAGCCGATCTCAAACGGCACTTCCTTTATGACGCGCGCGACAGGCCGCTGCGCGGGGATCGTGAAGTCCGCGTCAAGCCGGTCGAACGCGGACAGAAACGCGTCGATCTTCGCAAGCACCGCGTCGAGCTCGACGCTTCCGACGAGCGAAATGCGCGCGTTGGAGGGATGGTAGTATTTCCGATGGCTTGCGATAAACTGCTCGTACGTGAGATCCGGAATGCAGGCGGGATCGCCGCCGGACACGTGCCGGTAGCAGTTGTCCGGAAACAGCGCGCGCTGTATTTCATTGCTCATGACGGTCTGCGGCGAGGCGAACGCTCCCTTCATTTCGTTGAAGACCACACCCTGATAGCAGAGGGTTTCCCCCTCGCCCTCATAGCGCCAGCCCTCCTGCCGGAAGATCTCCGGCTTATGATAGATCAGCGGATGCAGCACGGCGTCGAGATAGATGTCGATCAGGTTCAGAAAATCGCGGTCGTTGCGGCTCGAAACCGGATAGACCGTCTTGTCCGGAAAGGTAAACGCGTTCAGAAACGTCTGCACCGAGCTTTTCAGAAGCTCGACGAACGGATCCTTGACCGGGTATTTGTCCGATCCGCACAGCACCGAGTGCTCTATGATATGGAACACGCCGGTGGAATCCTCCGGAAGCGTCTTGAACGCGATCGCAAAGGTCTTGTTCTCCTCCTTCCGGTCGATCCAGGCAAGCTGTGCGCCGGTCTTTTCATGCGTCATCTCCCAAAGCGTTGCGTTCAGTTCTTTGATCGGGCGGACGCGTTCGATCCTGAACCCGTGAATCACGTCGTGTTTCTGCATAGCGATCTCCTTTTTTGACTGTTGACAGTATGAATATTATACCGTTTTCCCGAATCCTTGTAAAGACGGCAAAGCGGCGGGCGCAATTGCCTGCCGCTTCCATGTTCTCTTTATTTACCGTACCGGTACGACCAGCAGAACGCCCATCGCCGGAACCTCGACGTCGCCGGAGATCGTCTCATCCGGATTGAGCGTCACAGAATCGCCGTTTTGCAGGATGCCCCACGCTCCGTCCGGCAGCGTATAACCGATTGCGGCTTCGTGCGGATTGATAAGCGCGATTCCCAAAACTTCGCCGTTCTCCGAATATGTCACGGCGATCGAAGCGTCGGAAAGCACCTGACAGGTCACGTCCGCGTTGCGCAGGAACGCGTTTGCCTTGCGCAGCGCGATGAGGCTCCTGTACCAGTCGCGCGTCGATGCGGCGAGGCTGCCGGGCACGAGCGCGTCCCAATCGAGGTTGTTGACCGCGTCGGACGCATTGTAGCTGTTGCCGTTGCCGCCCTTGGTGCGCAGCATTTCTTCGCCTGCGAGCCAGAACGGCGTGCCCTTCGAAAGCATCACGATCGCCGCGCCGAGACGGACCATCGCAGCCTTCTGCTCGTCGGTCGCGTCGGGATTCGCGTTTGTGATCTTGTCCCAGAGCGTGCGGTTGTCGTGCGAGGACATGTAGTTGATCACCATTGCGTCGTCGACCTTCCATGCCTGCGTGTTTCCGCCGCCGCCTTCGATGCCGAACGCCACCGCCGCCGCGCGTCCCTTTGAGGGATCGCCGCTGATGTAACCCTTGTCCGAAGCGTTGAACACGCTGCCCTTCAATCCGTCGCGGATCGCGTCGTTGAACACCGCAACGCCGCCCGCCGCGCCTTCGCTCGCTTTTACCTCGCGGATGTTCGCCTGAATTGCCTGCCGGTTTGTCTGCAGCGTCGACGTGCCGCCGGTCCAGCCTTCGCCGTACAGGATCGCCTTCGGATTGATCGCGTGGACCGCCTGTTCGATCGCCTGCATCGTCTCAAGGTCGTGCAGACCCATGAGGTCGAAGCGGAATCCGTCGATGTGGTATTCGTTCGCCCAGTAGGTCACGGAATCCACCATGAACTTGCGGAACATCTTCCGCTCGGAAGCGGTCTCGTTTCCGCAGCCGCTGCCGTCGGAGTTTTCGCCGGTCGCGGTGTAGCGATAGTAGTAATACGGCACGATCTTGTTGAAGCTCGCGTTTTTGTCGAACGTGTGGTTGTAAACGACGTCCATGACGACCGCAAGCCCCCTTGCATGCAGCGCCTGCACCATCTGCTTGAATTCGTTCACGCGCACTTCGCCGTGGAACGGATCGGTGGAATAGCTGCCCTCGGGCGCGTTGTAATTCTTCGGATCGTAGCCCCAGTTGAAGGTATTCGAGACGGTTTCGTCGACCGTCGCGTAGTCATAGACCGGCTGCAGATGCACGTGCGTCACCCCGAGATCGACGAGATAGTCGACGCCGACCGGCTCGCCGGACGCGTTTTTGAGTCCCGTCTCGGTGAAGGCAAGGTACTTGCCCGGGTACTTCGAATCCGCAATGCGGTTTGAAAAATCGCGTACGTGAACCTCCCAGATGACCGCATCCCGGTAGGTCTCGATGTTGTCCGCGAAGGCGTCGCTCGCCCAGTTCTCAGGATCGGTGGAATCGAGATCGATCACCATGCCGCGATCGCCGTTCACGCCGACCGCCTTTGCGTACGGGTCCGCGGTCTCCTGCTCGCCCATGGCGGTGGTGACCGTGTAGGTATAATACGTGCCGTGTCCGACCGGCTGTGTGCTCGACCAGACGCCCTTTTCGCCCTGTTCCATGTCGACGGACAGGAACGCTTCGCCTCCGTCGCCCGCTTCATAGAGGTTCAGCACCACGCGGCTTGCCGTCGGCGCCCAGACCTTGAACGTCGTTTCGCCGCCGTGCAGCACCGCGCCGAGATCGTCGCCGTCGTAGGTTTGGTTTTCAATGAAGTCCAAAGAATCGAAGATGCCCGTCGGGATTGCGGTTTTGCGCGCGTAACCTTCGATTTCCACATCGTAGTTTTTCGAGATGTCCAGGTCCTCTTTCAGCCGGATCGTACCCATCACGACCTCGTTGTTCAGGCTCGAAAGGCTTTCGATCTCCAGCCTGCGGTCGCCGTCGTAGACCGCAACCTGATCGAGACTCGTGATCCGCTTCGCCGGTGTGATGTTGTACTTGATCTCGTTTTTCGAAACGATCCCGATATAATTGACCGCCATCTTCTGCATCAGGGTCTTGCCTCCGTCGCTGCTGTAATAGATCTCCGCTTCCTTGTCGATCAGATAGATTGCGGTGTCGCCCTCCATCTTTGCAAAACGATCCTTGTCATAGACCTTCGTCGCCTCTCCCCAGGACGCGCCGCCCGGTTCGGAGCAGTTGACGCGCACGATAAAGCCGACCTCCTCGACGTCCTTCGGCACGTTGATCATGCACTTCGCGCCGTATTCGCACGGGTACATCGGATATCCTCTGCCGTCCGCGCCCGGGAACCACATCCACATGTCGCTCGTCTCAAAGTTGATCGACTCCGCTTTCCAGTAGACGGTCAGCTGATTCTTGCCGTCCTCTTTCGGCAGGAAATACTCGTCCGAAGCAGGTTCCTCCGTCGCTTCTGCCGCCGGGGCTTCCGTTTCCGGAACCTCCGCCGCCGGAGCGGGCGTTTCCGCCGCAGGCGCTGCGGGTTCCGGCGTGCTCTGTCCGCCGCAGGCAAACAGACCGAAAAGCATTAAAAATGCCAAAAGACAGGCGATCCATTTCTTTTGCATCGTTTTCCTCCTATTTGGCGACTTTCGCCGATATATAAACAGTATATCATATCAGTCCGAAACGGACAAGAGCTTCCTGTTCGTCCCGGACTGTCCGGCACGAAAAAAAGTCTTGACAATCCCGGTCTTGCTTCGTATACTATATATAATCTTTCGGAAGGAGAAGCAAACGGAATGAAGCATCTGCGCCGCCCTGCATGCTGTTGTATCGGCGTCCTTATGCCCGTTTGCGTTTCCGGATAGGGATTTTGCCGTTCTGCCGGGAAGCCGCGGGCTTTCCGGCTTTTTGTTTTGCACCGGAATTCTGAACCGGACATATCGTATTCGGGAGGTACTTATGAACGTCTTTACATCCGTCGATCAGCTGATCGGAAACACACCGCTTTTGGAACTCCGCCGTCTTGAGGCGGAAGAACAGCTTGACGCAAAGCTGTTCGCAAAGCTCGAATACCTGAACCCCGCCGGCTCTGTCAAGGATCGCGTTGCGCGGGCGATGCTTCTCGACGCGGAACGGCGCGGGCTTTTGAAACGCGGTTCGGTCGTCATCGAGCCGACCTCCGGCAACACCGGCATCGGACTTGCCGCCGTCGCCGCCGCAAAAGGTTACCGCACGATCATCGTCATGCCGGAAACCATGAGCATGGAGCGCCGCCGCATGATGCGCGCATACGGCGCGGAACTTGTGCTGACCGACGGCGCAAAGGGCATGAAAGGCGCGATCGAACGCGCGAACGCGCTGAAAGAGGAGATCCCCGGCGCAATCATTCCGGGGCAGTTTACAAACCCCGCGAACCCGCAGGCGCATTACGACACGACCGGTCCCGAGATCTATGCCGACACGGACGGAACGGTCGACCTCTTTGTCGCGGGCGTGGGAACCGGCGGCACGGTCACCGGCGTCGGCAGGTATCTCAAAGAGCGGAATCCGCGCGTGAAGATCGTCGCGGTCGAACCCGCCTCCTCCCCCGTGCTGTCCGGCGGACCCGCCGGCGCGCACAAGATTCAGGGCATCGGCGCGGGCTTTGTGCCGGAGGTGCTGGATCGCTCGATCATCGACGAAATCGTGACGGTAACAAACGAGGACGCGTTTTCGATGGGACGGCGCATCGGACGGCTCGAAGGCGCAGCAGTCGGCATTTCCTCCGGCGCGGCGGCGTTTGCGGCGATTCAGCTTGCGAAGCGCGCCGAAAACCGGGGAAAGACGATCGTCGTTCTGCTGCCGGACGGCGGCGACCGGTATCTGTCCACAGCGCTGTTTGAGGATTGAAGATGGAATACGCATATCGGGAATGGATTGCAAACACCGCGGACGCGCTGCGTGCCGCCGACGACGGGCATGTCGCCGCAAACGATTTCAGCGCGTTCAAGAGCAGCGCGGAGCGCATGACCGACCGGCTGATCGACGCCATGTTTCCGCGCCATGCCGAAAAGTCGATCATGCGGGAGCAGGCGCTGTATGAATCGGCGGAGCTTCTGCATACGCTGCTGCGCATGCTGTCGTATGACGAACCGAGCGCGGCGGCGCTCATCCGTGCGCTGTTCGACGCGCTGCCGGAGCTCTACCGCGTGCTGAAAACCGATCTTTCGGCGGCGTACATGGGCGACCCCGCAGCGAGGGGCGTGGACGAAATCATCCTCTGCTATCCGGCGTTTCCGGCGATCTGCACCTATCGCCTCGCGCATGTGCTGTACCGCCGCGGCGTGCCGCTTCTGCCGCGCGTGATGACGGAATACGCGCACCGGCGCACCGGTATCGACATCCATCCCGGCGCGACGATCGGGGAATCGTTCTTCATCGACCACGGCACGGGCGTCGTCATCGGCGAAACCACGACGATCGGCAGCGGCGTCAAGATCTATCAGCACGTGACCCTCGGCGCAAAGAGCTTCAACACCGGCGAGGACGGCATGCCGGTGAAGGGACTCAAACGCCATCCGGACATCGGCGACCGCGTGGTGATCTATGCCGGGGCGACGATTCTCGGCGGGGAGACGAAGATCGGGAACGACTGCGTCATCGGCGGCAGCGTGTGGCTGACGCACTCGGTCGAGGCGGGCAAGATGGTGCTTGCGCGCGCCGCCGTCACGGATTCCACGCTGAAGCGCGACGTGATACACCCGGAGCTTCCGGGCGACAGCGCCATGCTGTAACGTTCAGTGCGACGGTTTCATTCGTTCCGTGCGTTTTTTGCGCACACGCATGCAATAAAACAGCGTACCGTTTGAAGCGGTACGCTGATTTTTTCACATTATTCCGTGATCGGGTCGTCGAGCGGCTTGATCTTTTTGCGGTAGAGCCGTTTGAACAGCAGCGCCGCCACGATCAGCGTGATGAATTCCGCGATCGGGAACGCCCACCAGATGCCGTCGACGTCCTTGGTGATCCACGCGAGAAGCCCCGCGACCGGCAGCAGCACGATGAGCTGACGCTGCAGAGAGATGATTGCGCCGTACAGGCTTGTGTCGGTTGCGCCGAACGCGGTGTTGAACGAGATGCCCGCCGCGGCAAAGATGAAGCCGATCGAGATGATGCGCAGCGCGCGCTGTGTGACGTCCTGCATCTTTTCCGACATTTCGAACAGCTGAATGATTTGTCCGCTGAAGAACTGGAACAGAAGCGTTCCGAAAAGCATAAACACGCAGCAGTAGATCAGCATCATTTTGAACGCGCGCATGAAGCGCTTGCGGTTTCTTGCGCCGAAATTATAGCCGAGCACGCTCATTGCCGCATTGGTCAGACCGAATACCGGCATGAAGATGATGGACTGCAGTTTGAAATAGGTGCCGAACGCGCCGGTATAAACGACCTCGTGCTTGACGCCGTCCAGAATCGTTTTGTTCTGAAAGCTGCCGAGTTCGGTCAGAATAAAATTCATGCCGAACATCATGACCGTGCCGACCGCCTGCATCAGAATCGAAGGGAGCCCCACGCGGTAGATCTCATGCACCGTCTGACGGTTCAGCCTGTAATCCGCGGGACGGATCCTGATTTCGTGCTTTGTGCCGAACAGCAGGATGAACGCAAGGATCATCGAGGCGAACTGTCCGGCAACCGTTGCGATCGCCGCGCCCTTCACGCCCATCGCGGGAACGGGACCCCAGCCGAGGACGAACACGCGGTCGAGCACGATATTGGTAACGGCGCCGGTGAGCTGCATCAGCATGGCAAAGATCGTCTTGCCCTGCGCGGTCATGATACGCTCGATGCCGCAGGCAAGGAACACGCCGACGCAAAGGGAAAGGCAGATCGACATATAATGCGTGCCCATGATCTGCACGATCGGATCGCTGCTCTGCCAGCGCATGAACGGACCGGATAAGGTCAATCCGATCAGCGTAAACACCGCGGCGGAGATCAGCAAAACCACGATGCCGTTGCCCGCAGCGCGGTTTGCATCGTCAAAGCGACGCGCGCCGAGACGTCTCGAAATCAGCGAATTGATGCCGACCGAGGTTCCGACCGCAACCGAAATCAAAAGCATCTGCATCGGGTAAACGACGGTCAGCGCGCTCAATGCGCTGTCGCCGATCTTGCCGACGATCTCGGGCGAATACAGATCGCCGAGGATCCGCATGAGCGCTTCGGGCGCAAGGGAATCCATGCGCGACACAAACACGCTGTCGACGATATTGTACAGCGCCTGCACGAGCATCGACACGATGATCGGCCAGCCCAACGAAAGAAGGAGCCGTCCCTCCGGCTCCGTTCCCATTCTGTTTTTATGATTCGAAGCTTCCATAACAGTTCTATTATATGGAAG
>CAMORL010000021.1 GCA_946623765.1 uncultured Clostridia bacterium | reverse complement strand
TGATCTGGATTCTGATTCTGCTGCTGTCCGCGGGCTGTGCCGTCGGGCTGTCCTTTGTATTGGGTCCCTGTGCAGCCTGGTGGTTCTGGCTCCGCATTCCCCTGCTGTTCCTTGCGGCATACGTATTCTGGCTTCTCGTTTTCGCGGGGATTGTCTTCGTGATCTCGCTGCTTATCGATAAGAAAAAGCCGGTCACAAAGGTGCATCACGGCATGCGCCGCTTTGCAGTCGAAATCATGCATGTCATTCTGCTTGCGGGACGCGTCCGTATCCGGGCGGAAGGGCTCGAACGCATCGACCGCAGCAAGCCGTTTCTCCTCGTGGCAAACCATCGCTCCATGCTCGACCCGTTCTTTCCGCTGGTCCTTCTGAAGGGCACGGAGATCGTCTTCATCTGCAAACCGGAGATCCTCAATATGCCGGTCGCGGGCAGCTTTGCGCACATCTGCGGCTATCCGTTCATCGACCGGAACAACAACCGGCAGGCGCTGAAAACGATCCTGCACGCCGTCGACATATTGAAGGAAGAGCAGACCGCCGTCGGGATCTTTCCGGAAGGCACGCGCAACAAAACGAACGAGCCGCTGCTGCCGCTGCATCCGGGTTCCTTCTCGATTGCCAAGCGCGCGGGCGTACCGATCGTCATCGCCGTGAACCGGGGCACCGAGCGGGTGATCCCGCAATATTTCTGGCACGGCACGAAGGTCACCTTCTCGGTCGTCGACGTGATCTCGCCCGAACAGATGCAGGATCTTTCCACACAGGAGATTGCGGATCTCGCGCGCAAAAAGCTCGAAGCCGCGCTCGACGCGTAACGTACCGCAGCGACATATATAAAGAGGCTGTTCTTGTTTTGGAACAGCCTCTTTTGTCTCGATTATTTGCCGCTTTTGATCCGGTCGCGCACCAGCTCCGCTACCGTACAGATGAATTCGAAATTGCTCGGTCGGTCCGAAAACGGAAAGATCTCCGCATGGATCCCGCCCGGATTCAGAAAGCCGACGCCGATCGCGTCCCGGATCGCATGCTCTCCCGCATCGGTCTCGCACAGATCCCCGATCGCCGGATAGATGCCATTGGGCGACGCCGCGCCGCTTGTGCGCTCCTGTTCCGCCGCGATCCGTACGCCGTCGCACAGCGGTTCAAATCCGACCAGATGCGGCTCGATCCCCATCCGCAGCATCAGTTCGCCGATCATACGGTGCGCATCCGCCGTCCGCCGCTCGCCGGTGCGAACCGTGCTTCCGGTCCTTGAAAACAATAAAGTCCCCTTCATCTGTCACTCCCCCTTTCACATCCAGTTTGACGCAAAATACGGAGGAATGCAACGAACAAACTTTTAAGAATGACCGGAATTTCGTGAACAATCCGTAAACGAGGTTCAGACGAGGAGTCCCTGATCCGTTCTGCGCGCTGCGGGCTGCATCCGATCCTGCACGACGGTGACGGTCATGCCGCTCCCGCCGAGCTTCTTTGCTTCGATCAGTACGAGTCTTGCGCGCGAACCGCTCATGCGAAGCTGCATGCGCTTCACGGAGAAACGCGCCGCGTCGAGCGTTGAAAGCAGCGGCTGCAGCTGCTCCGCGGGATAGCACATGGAAAGGGTTCCGCCGTTTTTCAGCAGCAGAAACGCCGCCCGGCACCAGTCGGAAAGCAGCGTTCCGTCCGCGTGGCGCGCCGTCGCCCGCTTTCCCGGGTCCCCCGCGGTATAGTACGGCGGGTTCATCAGCACGCGCGAAACGATTCCGTGGCCGAGCACGGACGGCGCATCCTCGACGCGAATCTTTGCAAAGCGGATCGGCTGTCCGTTCCTTTCCGCGCTGCGCTGCGCAAGCGCAATCTGCGCGCCGTCGACGTCGATTCCCGTATACGTTCCGCCGTAGCGGGCTTCGGCATACAGGCACATCACACCGTTTCCGGTTCCGAGATCCAGAACCGTGTCCTTCGGTCCGATCCGCGCAAAATGCACCAGCGCGATCGGATCCTCCGTAAAGCAGCCCTTTTCCGGATCCTGAAAAATCCCCGTCTCGGGTTCGATCAGCCATTCCCAGCGTTCCATGTTACCCCTCCGGCACAAACGCGATGTCCGTGTCGCCCGGCGTCGGCGAAGGCTTCGGAACGATGCCGTCCGCGCCGAACCCGGAGATCGTCACGCCCGTGTAGTAATGCAGCAGGATCTCACGATAGTCCGAGCCGTGCTTCGCCATGCCGTTCGCTCCGTTCTGCGAAAGACCGACCCCGTGTCCGTAGCCCTTCGTGTGGAACACGATTCCCTTGTTCGTCCACTCGACCGTAAACATCGTGCTCCGGAGTCCGAACAGGTTGCGCGCCTGTTTGCCGGTGACCGTCGTTTTGCCGAGGCGCAGCGTTTCCACGCGTCCGCTTTCGTATGCGGCTTCGATCGCGATGCCGTCTCTGACGTTGTCCTCGGTGATTCCGCTCTCCGGATATTTGGATGCGATCAGCTCCAGAAGCGCGTCCGTGCCGAGCTCGACGTCCTCCTCCCGCATCGGATCCTCATACGGGCTCATTACGCCGCGCAGATACGGAAGTGCGTTTGCGTACACATGCTCCGAATCCTCGGTCTGTCCGCCGGAGCAGGCGTGGTACAGCGCGTCGCAGAGCTTGCCTTCGTACGTCAGCACCTCGCCCGCCGTCTCCATCACCGCCTGCGCCACGCGGTTGTAGTTTTCCGCATAGTCCGCTTTCCAGGTGCTTCTCATCCGCTCATGCGACGAGAACGCCTGACAGCACTTGCTGTTCGTGCAAACGTCGGCGTCCGCATTGGTATGACAGCCGCCGTGCGCCACACTGTAAAGCGTGTAGGTCCGGGAGGCGACCGCCTGCGCCTTCAGCGCTTCAAAGCTGTAGTATGCGGGCATTTCCGCCGACACGACGCCGACGATGTACTCCTCGAGATCCATGTCGACGAGCTTGTCCGCCCGATGGTCGTACACCTTGATCTTCGTTGTTTCCGTCCAGTCGAAATAGGCGTACAGATCGACGATCGTCGGCTCCGGCGTCACGGTTCCGATCTCGCCGGACTCCTCACGGAACTGTGCTCTGCACGACGCGCCCTTCTCCGCCTGCTGATTCGAAAGCACCAGACGCATCAGCAGGAACAGCAGCACGAGCAGGACGAACAGCGCGAGGCACATGCCGACCAGTTTTATGGGGTTTTGTTTCTTTCTCTTCATGGTATACATTATAGTGCCGTCGGGCTGAAAATACCAGTTATTTTTACATGTACCGAAATTCCCGCTTTCCGTTGCAATCGCGGATCGAACCGTGCTATAATACGGGTATGAATATCCGTTTTTCCCCCGAAGCCGCGCGCCGCGAAATGACGCCGGTCGACAATCTGTTTTTTCTGGAATACATGCCCGATGCGGACGGCACGTTTGTGAAGGTGTACCTCTTCGGGCTGATGCAGTGCTATCACCCCTCCCTTGCCGACACGGAGATCACGGATGCGCTCGGGATGACCGAAACGCAAATCCGCTGCGCCTTCGTCTACTGGCAGGCAAAGGGGCTGGTGCGCATTCGCGGCGACGAACCGCTGACCGTGGAATACCTGCTCACGGAGCAGCCCGCCGTTTCGACCGCGACGCCGCTGAAATACCGCAAGTTCCTCGATTCCGTCAACGCGCTCTTCTCCCCGCGCTCGCTTGATATGCGCGAAACGAAGGCAATGTATGACTGCATCGAACTCTACGGGTTGGAGGAAGGCGCGGTGCTCGCGCTGGTCGCATACTGCATCGAATGCAAAAACAAACGCGTTTCGACCAACTATATCCTGACCGTCGCGCAGGAATGGAGCGAACGGGACATCAAAACGCAGGAAGCCGCGGAACAGTATGTTGCAGACTACCGCGTGCAGAAGCACGGCGCTGCGGAAGTGCTGCGCCGCTGGAGCAAACGCCGTCCGCCGACCGTCGACGAGATGGCGCTTTACGACCGCTGGGTCCATGAACTCGGCTTCGATTCCGAAGCGGTTCTTGCTGCCGCCTCACGCATGACGGACGTCTCTTCGCCGAACTTCGCGATCCTGAACGACCGGCTTGCCGAGCTCAAGGACCGCAAGGTCACCGACGTCGAATCGATGAACGCCGCAGAAGCGAAAACCGCCGCCGACCGCGAGTTTGCGCGGCTGGTCTATGCGCGGCTCGGCAAAATCGGCGCGCCGGATAAAACGACCGTCGCACAGCTTCGGATGTTCCGCGAGGAAAAGAACATCTCGCGCGATGCGATTCTGCTTGCCGCGGACGAATGCGCCGGTGCGGAACGTCCGCTGGGGCTTTTGAAAAAGATGCTGTCCGATTGGGCGGGCGAGCATATCGAAACCGCGGAACAGGCGGAAGCGGCGCTGAACAAGCCGAAGCCCGCCGTCGAACGGAAGCGCAAAAAGAAGAACCCGGCGCTGCTCTATGAGCAGAAGCCGATCTCGGAAGAGGATTTCAACAATCTGATCGTGAATCTCAGCGAGGATCTATGAGAAACGAATTACGACGCTATTACAGCGACCTGCGGGATAAAAACCGCCGCATCCAGGAAAAACGCATTGAAGAATGCGAACGGAAGAACGCACGCCTCCGCTCGCTGCTTGCGGAACCCGGTCTGGTGTTTCAGCAGGCGGCAAGCGGCAAAATGACGTTCTCCGCCGCGCGGTCACGCCTTGCCTCCATCGAGGCGGAACGCCGGAATCTTCTGATCTCGATGGGCTATGCGGGAAACTATCTGGACCCGGTCTATACCTGTCCGATCTGCAAGGACACCGGCGAAGTCGGCGAGCCGACCAGGCTCTGCGCCTGTGCGCTGAAAAAGCAGCAGGAACTGCTGCTTGCCGGATCGCGCATCAACGAACGCGAAACCTTTGCGAATTTCAGCGAATCGATCTATACGGACGAGAATCAGAAAAAGCAGGGGCTCGGCATGAAGCGGTTTTGCGAACGCTATGTTTCCGCGCTGCCGCAGCCCGAGAAACCGAATCTGCTCATCATCGGCAACAGCGGTCTCGGCAAATCCTTCTTCGGCAACGCGATCGGCTATGCCGCGATCGAAAAGGGAATCCGCACCGTCAAGACGACCGCATACCAGTGCATTCAGGATATCCTGAACGGTCTGGACGTTCGCGAGAATGCGATCTCGCCGTTTCTGGAAGCCGATCTTCTGATCCTCGACGATCTCGGGACGGAAGCCATGGTCCCGAACGTTACGGTCGAAAGCTTCTTCCGGATCATCAACGAGCGCACCTCTTCCCGAAAACCGACCGTGCTCATCACCAATCTCGACAGTGAATCGCTGTTTGAACGCTACGGCGAGCGCGTGGCAAGCCGCATGATCGACGGCGCGCTGACCTCGATCGTGCTTTTGCGCGGGGACAATCTGCGCACGAGGATGCGCTGATGCTGTACCTTGTCGCAACGCCCATCGGCAACCTCGGCGATCTCTCCCCGCGCGCGATCGAAGTCCTGTCCTCGGTCGACACGGTCTATTGCGAGGACACGCGTCATACCGGGCTGCTTCTGAACCATTTCAATATCAAAAAACCGACACGCTCCCTGCATACGCACAACGAACGCGAACGCACCGAAGAGGTCGTCGCCGCGCTCAAAGAGGGGCGCGATATCGCCTATGTTTCCGACGCCGGTATGCCCGGCATCTCCGATCCCGGCGCGATGCTCGTGGAAGCGTGTCAGAAAGAAGGTCTTCGGCACACCGTGATCCCCGGCGCAAGCGCGGCGGTCATCGCCGCGGTGCTCTCCGGTCTTCCCGCGCAGCCGTTCAGTTTCTTCGGATTTCTCCCGCGGGACGCAAAACCGCGCCGTGAAATGCTCGACGCGATCGCGCCGCTTCACCATCAGGTCATTCTGTACGAAAGTCCGCACCGTGTGCAGGCGACGCTCGGCGATCTTCTCGACCGCTTCGGCGACGGACCTGCGGCGGTGCTGCGGGAGCTTACCAAAAAGTTTGAGACCGTGGTGACCGGCTCGCTTTCCGAACTGATCGAACGATTTGCCGAGGAACCGAAAGGCGAATGCGTGATCGCGTTCATCCCGGGGCACAAGACCGAGGAAGCCGCGCCGGATCTCGACACGCTGCTAAAGGACCTTCTGAAATCCGAATCGGTGAAGGACGCCGCCGCGATCGCCGCCGAGCGTCTCTCCCTTCCGAAAAAGCAGGTCTATAAGCGCGCGCTGGAACTGAAGGAATGAAGGTTTTGGGACATGACAAAAGAGGAGGTTTTCGCCTCCTCTTTGCTTCTTTTGGGGTCCTTATCCGATCGTGGAAACGACCGATTTGATCATCTCTTCGCTGCGGACGGTCATTTGCGGGTCCTTCAGCGTTTCGCGGAGCGTATCCATGCACTGCGTGCCGAGCAGCTGATTCACAATGCGCTCGCGCACGCCGGGATAGCGGTCGATCGGAACCATGCCGGTCTCGCCCTCCACGCGTTCAAAGAGATAGAACGCGGTCTTGCCGTTCCTTTCAAGCGTCGTCCAGCCGACGCTGCCGATCGCGACGTCCTTTGCCGCCGCATAGAGTCCCTCGAACAGTTCGTCCTTCGGCGCAACCGCCAGATCGTCCGCTTTGCCGTTTTGCCGGAATTCGTTTTCGCTGCTTTCATACAGCGCGGCAAAATCCGCCTCCGCCTGTTCCTTGAACGAAGCGATCTGTTCCTCGGTCGGATCCGTCTTTGCAAACAGCCGGATGAAGATCGCGTTCTCCGGAATGTACAGCGACGGGAACGAGCGGTATCCCTGCAGATAATAGAAGAGATAGCGCGAGTACATGCCGTCCGAATACCGGTCGGTAAACGTCTCCTTCACGATCCGCGCATAGCCGGTTTCCAGCTGCTCGTCCGTAAGCGCGTGATTCGCCTTGTAATCCTCCAGAATATGGTTATAGAGGACGCCCGCTTCCATGCTGCGGACGAACATCTCCGTATACCGTTCCTCGGTCAGACCGTTTGCCCGGAAGAACGCTTCGCGGGATTCATAGGTTCCGCCGTCCGACGTCAGCTGCTCGGTCAGCTTCTCCTCCGCATTGTCCTCCGCCTGCTGTAAATACGCCTGTTCCTCGGCTGTCAGCTGATACCCCGCTTTTTTCCCTGCGTCGATCGCAGCGGCTTCCAGCGAAAGCTCGTTCAGAACGTCCTCCGCAAGCGCCTGCATCCCCTCGTCTGTACGCGTGTCGTAGTACGAATAGAGATAGTTGATGGCCGGGTTCGACACGTATGAAAGGTAGATTTCGTGATCGTCGAGCCCGTAGCGGCGGATCGTTTGAAACCGTTCATTGAGGTGATAGCGATAGACGGACGCATAAACCGGTTCGTCACCGACCGTCAGCACGACGTCGTCCGCGCCGAACGTGATTTCGGACGCTCCTTCTGACGCCGGTTCCTCCGCCGGCTGTTCTGTTTTCCCGCACGCAAAAAGCAGCAGCGCCGCAAGCAGCAGCGGGATCAGACGAATCCTGCGCATCTTCATCACTTCCAGAGTTCTTCGGGGTATTGTCCCTCGTCCTTCATTTTGCGGATCGCCGCCTTCAGGATCGGCAGATCGGGACGGTTGGTGATGCCGTGCCAGCGCGCGGAAGTCTCAAGCACCTCGATGCTGATCTTGCCTTCCTGCATCAGCGCATCGAGCACGCGGGGCAGCAGATATTCGCACTTCATGGGATTCTTCGGAAGATTCTCGTCGAGGAACGCCGGGAACCGGTTTTCGAACTCGTCGAGCACGCTCTTCTGCAGACCGAACAGGTTCATCGAAACGAGCGTGTCGAGCGCAAGCGGTGTGTAGGTTGCGCCGTCGTCCTCGGTGAACGCCGCCGCGCCGTCGCGCTTTTCGATCTTCAGCCGTTCGGTGAGCGTCACGAGCTTGCCGTCCGGACCGATCTCGCAGATGCCGCGCGCCACGGAACCGAAATCGGAAAGCGTGTTGCCGAGCTGATAGCCCACCATCGCGTATTCGCTCTCGGTATGCTCCGCGCTCAGAAACGCGTAGATCTTTTTATACGCGTCCGCGCCGTAGAAATCGTCGGCGTTCAGCACCGCAAACGGCGCGTCGAGCTTGTCCTTTGCGCAGAGGATCGCATGCGCGGTTCCCCAGGGCTTGACTCTGCCTTCGGGAATTTCATAGCCCTCGGGCAGCTTGTCGAGCGACTGGAACGCATACTCAAGCTGCACATGCGGACGGATCCGCTTGCCCACGCGCTCCTCAAAGTCCTGTTCCATTTCTTTTTTGATGATCAGAACGACCTTTTCGAAACCTGCGCGCACCGCGTCAAAGATCGAGAAGTCCAGAATGACGTGATCGTGTTCGTCGATCGGCTCGATCTGCTTCGGACCGCCGAAGCGGCTGCCCATGCCTGCTGCCATGATCAAAAGAATCGGTTTTTTCATTAGAATTCTCCTTCCGTTTCCAATATTATTTCGATTCGTCGCAAACCGTGACGAGATACTTCTCCCTGAGTTCCAGCGGTTTATAGCTCATTTTGGAATAGCGGAGTCCTTCGTCGCCGCCGTCGTCCTCGCGGTTCAGGTACTTCGCTTCCGGAAAGCTTTTCACAAACGCCTGCGCCATCGCCGGATACGCGCCTGCCGCAGTCGGCATCGCCTTTTCGACGTGCTCAAAGAGCATATCGTTCTTCATCTCGCCGATTGCCATCGCGACGATCTGTCCGCCCGTTTTCAGCGCAACCGCCGTCTGCCCGAGCGCGTCCCGATGCATGAGCAGGTCCTTTGCGCCGTTCCACTCGTTTTCCTCGAGTGCGGAAAATTCCGGATGCATTCCGCGAAAACGGTCCAAAAACGCGAGGCATTCGGCTTCCGCCGCCGCGTCCGCAATCACGATCGTCTGCGCGTCCGGATGATCCCGGTAAAAGCGGTTCACGTGGTTTTTCTGTCCGTGATATGCCTTGCCGGAAAATGTGCGGAACGTTTCCGCATCATAGATATAATCCGCCCAGTCGCGGATGCTCTCCATCGTCATCCTCGCGCCGTAATGCGATCTTAACAGCGGTATCTGGCAGTCCGGCACGACGCAATAGCGCAGCGGGATTCCCCGTTCCTTCGCGTCCGCTTCATTCGCCTTGCACGCCGCTTCAAAATCCCCCGCGCCCAAAGGCACGGTATAGCACTCGCCGTATGCGCCGTAGTTTGCGCGGATGCACAGCATGCCTTCGACGATCGCGTAATACGACACGTAGATATCGCGCCACTGATAGACGGCGCCGATCGTATTGTCGCAGATGCCGCAGGCAAATATTTCAAAATACGGCGTCAGCGCCGAAATGTTTTCACCGGTAATGCGTTCGTATTCGATCATAAAAAACTCCTGTTTTTTCAGTATATCATATTTTTTAGATTTGTGAAGCCCGAAAAAAAGATCGGCATTGACGAACGCGCAAAAAACGTGTAGAATGTGCGGGTATGGAACAAATGAAGCAAAACAAAACCCAGTTCAAACTGGTCGCATTCGATCTGGACGGAACGATCTGCAACACGCTGAAGGACATCGCGTCTTCTCTGAACCGCGCGTTGGCCAAGCTCGGCTATCCGACCTTCACAGACGAAGGCGTTTCCGGCATCATCGGCAAGAGCATCGTCTATATGTGCAAGCATGCCGTCCCCGCAGACAATCCCGACGCATGGGTCGACGTGCGCGACGGCTTTCTCGAGGATTACGCCGAGCATCTGTGCGACACGACCGTGCCGTATCCCGAAATGACCGAAATGCTGCATGCGCTGAAGGCGCGCGGCATCACGCTTGCGGTCGTCACGAACAAGCCCGATCCGCACGCGAAGAAGATGATCGGCCGTCTCTTTGAAGAAGGACTGTTTGCCCGCGTGCAGGGACAGTGCGCCGATTACCCCGTGAAGCCGGATCCGACCATGCTCGACGTCGTGCGCGAATCCCTCGGTTTCACCCGCGATGAGACGCTGTATCTCGGCGACATGGACGTCGATCTGCAGTTTGCGAAAAATGCCGGGCTGAAATGCGTCGGCTGCGGCTGGGGCTATCGCGGAGAAGCGTTTCTGAAGGAAGCGGGCGCGGCGCATGTGATCTCGCATCCTTTGGAGCTTTTGGAGATCATCGATTCGCTTTGAGAGAATACAAAAATACGGAACCGCAAAGGCGCGGTTCCGTATTTTTTCGTTTCGGATTACTCCTCGACCTTTTCAAACATGTCCTTGCCGACGCCGCAGATCGGGCAGCACCAATCTTCGGGAAGGTCTTCAAACGCGGTTCCGGGCGCGATGCCGCCGTCCGGATCGCCCTCTGCCGGATCGTAGATATAGCCGCAGGGGCCGCACTGATACTTTGCCATGTTGTTTCCTCCTTGCAAGAATTATCTGATCCCGATCGGTCGATCGGGCGTCATTCGATTTCCCAGACGACTGTAACGGCGTCCTCCGTCCGGATATCCTCCGGCACGATTTCGGGTGCGGCGCTGTCCGCGCACGCCTTCCGCGCCATTCCCGCATACAGGACCGGACGAACCGCAAAATCCTGTTCGCCGATCGCGTAATCGATCTGCCGGATTTCTCCCAGCCGTACGCCTGCAGCTGCGGTCAGCGCCGCCGCTTTTTCCTTCGCGTCCCGTATTGCAAGCTCCAAAAGCGCGTTCTTTGCCGCTTCCCGGTCCTTCACCGTATACCCGATGCCGATTTCCGGGGTAAGTTCTGCGTCGGTGATCGCTTTCAGCAGCTTGCCGAGCCGTTCGTTGTCGAACGGAAACTCAATCTTCAGTTCGTGCCGGAAGCGGTACCCGACGAGCCGCTGACGGTAGACGCCGTCCTCCTGGAACCCCTCGTATTCCGCCTGCACATGAAAGTTCAGCGTCTTGAGATCCTCGCGCGAAAAACCCGCGCAAGCGATCGCACTGCGGATTGTTTCGGTGTCGGCGGCGGAGCGTTTCATTGCATTCGCATGCTCCGGATCCGTGCCCTCCAGCGTTACGGTAACGCGCATCGTGTCGGGTTTCAGACGCAGCATGCCCTTGCCTGTCACCCGCAGCGTTCTGCTCTCCTTCATAACCGTGTCTCCGTTTCGTCTCTTTTCAATCATTATACCCTGCGCAGCGGTGTGCGTCAATCGCAAAAAGCGGCGGATCGTCCGCCGCCTCGAAAACGTCCGTCAGTGCTTGCCGCGCTTTGCGTAATCCTTTTCGATCGCGGCTTTCCACTCCGGCGCAAGCGGTTTGCCCTCGCGCATATGCCCGATCGTTTCACCGACCACCTTGTAGTTCAGCGCGGTGCCTTCGGCGTCGCACTCGTAGCGTACCGCGCGATCCTCCCGGATCCCGAACCGGCGCGCTGCGGAAACCGCATCCATATTCGCGCCGAGAAACAGAAATTCCCAGCCGTATTTTTCACGCTGCCGCTCGATTTGACTGCGGACCTCTTCATAGGTGTGACGTCTGCTTGCGTTTTCCATGCCGTCGGTCGTGATCACAAAGATCGTTTTTGCGGGACGATCCTCCTCGCGCGCATACTTGTGCACGTTGCCGATGTGATGCACCGCGTCGCCGATCGCGTCGAGCAGCGCCGTGCAGCCGCCGACATAATACTGCCGCTCCGTCATCGGCTCGACCTTGCGAAGATCCACCCGATCATAAAGGACGGTGCTGTTGTTGCTGAACAGAACGGTTGAAAGGTACGCTTCGCCGGGCTCCCGCTTCTGCTTTTCGATCATCGCGTTGAAACCGCCGATCGTGTCCGATTCCAGCCCCGCCATGGAGCCGCTGCGATCCAGAATAAATACGAGTTCGGTAAGATTGCTGTTCATAAGAAGAACCTCCTTTGTTTTTCTGATTGCATGATACCAGAAGCAAAGGAGGTTTTTGTCAATTCAGAGTTGACATTTTCAGGTTGCGAGACCCGTTTTCAAAAGCGGAAGTCCGCAGTCGAACAGCGCGGTATTCACGGTGACGATGCTGTATTCGCCGCGCTCGATGTAATACTGCACGACAAGGTCCGTCTTGCTGCTGCGTGTCAGCGCATATCCCGCTTTTGCGAGCAGTTTCTGGGTTTCGGCAAGGTTCAGCCGGAGTCCGAGCGCAAGCTGGATCGCAGTGTTCTTCGTCGGCTGATAGTCCCGGTGATTGATGATCTTGTTGAACAGCGAACGGCTGATCTCCGCGCGGTGATAGACGACGGAATCCTTCTCGCCGCACTCCTTCAGAAGATCCAGAAGATGTTCGGAAAACGTGCTTTCGACGGTATCGAGGATCGATTTGAGATTGCCCGGAGCTGCGGATTCCGGCATTGCCTGCGGTGCGGCGTCTGCAAATACCGGCGCGGCTTTCTTCTGTTTCGCGGCGGAATGTACCGGAGGCATCGACGATTCGAACGCCGCTTCGTCCGCTTCGACAAACGCTTCCGCCCTGCGAAACTGCGGACGGAGCGCCGCGTTTCTCCGGTCGGACGCCGCGCCGAAGCACGAATCATACTCGGTCTTCTCCGCCTCGCCGACATAGCGGTCGTCGATGTAGGATCTGAGATCGCCGAACAGCCCGCGTGCGCGGGAGAACGCGTCCCGCCCGAACACAACGAGATAGATCTGCATGTCGTGCTTCAGCAGAAAATCGGTAAAAGCGCCGATCGCAACCCGCAGCGCGATCTCCTGCGGAAATCCGTACGAGCCGGCGGAAAGCAGCGGGAATGCCACGGAGCGGCAGTGCAGTCTGGTTGCCAGCGACAGCGCTGCGTCGTACGCTCTGCGCAGGAGCATTTCTTCGCCGTGCGCGCCGTCCGTCCACGCAGGAGAAACGGTGTGCAGCACATATTTTGCGGGAAGATTGTACGCTTTCGTTTGGACCGAAGTGCCGACCGCTATTTCGCCGATCTTTTTGCGGGCTTCCAGCAGCTTCGGACCCGCGGCGGCATAGATCGCGCTCTCCGTTCCCGCGCCGACGACCGGATACGGATTCGCGGTATTGACGATCGCATCCGCGGCCGTTCGCGTGATGTCGTTCCGTATGATTTCAAACGGCATATCCGTCCTCCTATGAGTCTTTTTCCGTGTTTTCGGGCATGAAAAAAGATGCCGGAATAAGGCATCTTTCTGTTGTCAATCAATAACGCAGTTCGGAGATCAGATCTTCAAACGGAACTTCCTTGTCCTCAATTACGGTATCATCCGTGAGAATCGGGCGCGTCGTTTTTTCTTCCATCGTATCGTTCCCCCGTCTTTGTTTTCATCTGTATTTTACTCCGAAACAGGGGTGCGGTCAACGCATTTTCGGGATCGTTAACGGAAAGTTAACCCCCTCTTCACACATGCGCACAAGCCGTTTTTTTCAGATCCGGACACGCGTAAAAAGATCGCTTTCGATCTCGATGACGTCGCCGATATCCAGCACGCGCCCGGAATCGAGCGTCAGGTATCCGTACAGAAAATCGGCGTTTTCGATTGTTCCCGCCACGTCCTCGTAGAAGCCGCCGTACTTGTACGGATCCTTCCGGAAGACCGTGAAAACCGCCTCCTGCGGCTCGTTCAGAAGCGCATGGAGCTTCAGGTTCAGCTCTTCCTTTTTGTTTTCGTCAAGCACGATCTGCTGCTCCGTATAGCGCGCCGCCTCGTGGATGAGATCGTCGTAGCCGGTCAATGCGGCGAACGGCGCAAACTGGGCGGCACGGTTCTTCCGGGGCATTCTCGGATGCTTCGGAGAGGTCGGGTGCTCCCGATCGATGATATCGCCGTACTGCTCTCTTGCGTCGTTCATGCCGCGCTTCCTTTCCTTACTTTACGATCTCGGCGATCGCTTCAATCTCGCAGAGCACGTTTTTCGGCAGCGTTTTGACCGCTACGCAGGAGCGCGCCGGCGCATTTTTGATATAGCTTGCGTAGACCGCATTGAACGCCGCAAAATCCGCCATGTCCGCAATGAAACAGGTCGTCTTTACGATGGTGTCGAGGCTTGCGCCGCCCGCTTCCAGAACCGCTTTGACGTTCTTCAGCGACTGCTCCGCCTGTGTTTCGATCGTGTCCCCCGCGATCGCGCCGGTTTTCGGATCCACCGGAATCTGTCCCGAGGTATAGACGAGATCCCCCACGATCATACCCTGCGAATACGGTCCGATCGCCGCAGGCGCTTCGTTCGTTGCAATGATTTTCATATCGATTCTCCTTTGATTTGATTATTTTCCCGATTCGATCTTTGCAATCGTATCGTTGTAAATCTCCCTGCGCAGGGCCGTGAGCCACTCCGAGAACGCCACAATGTCGAATGCGTAGGTCTTATTCAGCTCATACTCATGCGGCTCCCACGTTTCGATCGGCGACTCGTTGTGCTGGATGACGGCTTCAAGCTTGTCGAGCGATTTATAGAGCTTTGCCTCCGGCGTTTCCAGCGCGTTCATCTCGGCATACAGCGCGGAAAGCTCACGGGACAGCGGCGCGGGAAGGCTCTTTACCCATGCGTCGAGCAGTTCTTCCTCCGTTTGTTCGTTCTCCGCCGTTTTCAGAAAGGTCGGAATGTCGCCGGTGAAGCACTCGCCGAGATCGTGAATGAGACACATCTTTGTGACCTTGTCCATATCGATGTCCGGAAACTCGCTTTTAAGCAGCATCGCCATCAGCGAAATCCGCCAGCTGTGTTCGGCAACGCTCTCGCGCCGCCCCTTCGACGTCGTGCAGTGGCGCGGCGTGTCCTTCAATCGTTCCGCGACATGCAGAATATCCAGAAATTCTCTCGGTTCCATATGCGCTCCTTTCCGATAATCCGCTTCGGTCAGTTCGAGATATACCATGCCGTCCGCTTTTCCGGTCTCCCGGAATCCGACGTCCTTATGCATGCGGTACGCCGCGTCCCGCGTCGTTTCAAATTCGTTGTGCAGCCGCGTCACGCCGTGCGAAAAGGCGTGTTCCGCAAGCAGCCGCAGTCCCTGCGTTCCGTATCCCTTACCGCGTTCCTTTGCATAGATCACAACGCCCATGTCCCACCAGCCGCGCTCCGGCGTGAAATGACAGCAGACGTCGCCGACAAATGCGCCGTCGGATTCCCGCCTGAGATACGCGTAGAAACGCTCCGGCTCGGCGCCGATCCAGTCCGAAACGAGCCGCTTCCATTCCTCCTCCGGATGCGGAATCGTTCCGTCCGGCGGAAACCACGGCGCGTTGTACGCCATCGTTTCGGGATCGGACATCATTCTGCAATAAAACCACCCGTCCTTTGGGTTTGGAATGTACAGCGTCAGCCTGTCCACTTCTTCGTCCTTCCTTACGCCTTGTGTCCGCCGATCTGCGCGTTGCGCTCGATCGCCGTTGCGCCGTCCTGCAGGTTCAGCCCCCGCACGACGGCGTTCTTGCCGTACTTGTCCCGGATGTTCAGCAGCGCTTTCTGCCGCCGGGTCTCCTTTTCGAGCGCGGCGTCCTCCGCCTTGCGCTTCCGGTCTTCCGCTTCGTAATCCGTGAACAGATCGAGCTGTTCCGGTTTCGATTCGGCTTCCTTGACCTCGTCCGCCGTCAGCAGATTCACAACCGCGACGTTGAACCGGCGCATCAGCAGCGTTTCATCCGCGATGCGGTCAAAGATCGTGCGGACCGCCTCCACGATTCGCTCGGTCGACGCGACATGCCTCCCGAGTCCCTGCGAACCGTGCGCGGGTTTCGGCGACCGTCTTCCGTAATAGTCGGTGATGATCTCGCCCTTGTAGGCTTCCGCGCGCTTCGGATCAATCAGGTTTTCGACGTCGTAAGCGATGTCCAGCACAACCAGATCGGTATACAGTCCCTTTCGCACCAGATCCATCGAAAGCTGATCCGCCATCTCCTGCACCACGACGCGCGCTTCCGCCGCGGTATACGGACGCGAAAGCACCTGTCCCTGACTCAGGCTCTTCGCTTCGGGCGTATAGTCCTTGCAGTCCCCGATCTCCGTCGGCTCCCAGCCCCATGCGTGGTCGATGATGAGCTCCGCGTTGATCCCGAACAGGCGGTACAGCAGATCTTCGTTTTTATAGTCCGTCGGTTTGCCGATCGAACACCGTGCAACGTCGCCCATCGTTTGCATGCCGTACGTTTCGAGCTTCCTTGCGATGCCCTTGCCGATCCGCCAGAAATCGGTCAGCGGTCTGTGGCACCACAGCGCTTCGCGATAGCTTTTCTCGTCAAGCTCCGCAATCCGCACGCCGTCGCTGTCCGCAGGCATGCGCTTTGCCACGATGTCCATGGCGATCTTTGCCAGATACATGTTCGTTCCGATGCCCGCCGTCGCGGTGATGCGCGTTTCCTCGAGGACCTCGCGGATCAGCTTCATTGCGAATTCATGCGCCGTGGTTTTGTATCGCTTCAGATACGGCGTCACGTCAATGAAAACCTCGTCAACCGAATATACGAGCAAATCCTCCGGCGAAACATAGCGCAGATAGATTTCGACGATGCTGCGTGAATAGTCCATATAGTAGTGCATGCGCGGCGTCGCGGCGATGAAATCGAGCTCCAAAGACGGATCGCGCGCAAGCTCCGAGGCAAGCACCGATTTCCCGGAAAACCGGTGCCCCGGCGCTTTCACCAGCCGCTCGCGGTTGATCTCCTCGACCCGCTGACGCACCTCAAAGAGCCTTGCGCGTCCCGCGATCTTATAGGCTTTCAGGGCGGGCGACACGGCAAGGCAGATCGTCTTGTCCGTGCGGCTTTCGTCCGCCACGACGAGGTTTGCGTCCAAAGGGTCGAGCCCGCGCTCCGTACATTCGACGGAGGCGTAGAACGACTTCAGATCGATCGCAGCATACTGCTTCTGCATCCTGTCCTCCGTCCTTTCCCGATTTGTT
>CAMORL010000020.1 GCA_946623765.1 uncultured Clostridia bacterium | reverse complement strand
GCGCCGGCTCCGTTCTCCTGTTCCGGATCCTCGGAGTCGCTTTCCGTACTGCGGGTCGTGCTGAGCGTTGTTGCGCTCAGCTGCTTTTCCGAATCTTCCGGCGCTGCGGGAACGGCATCGTCGGAATAGAGCAGATCCCAGTCGTCGCGTGTGATCTGACCGTCGGCAACGTAGTTGTTCCGGGACTGGAAGAGCATAACGGCTTCTTCGGTCTTGGGACCGTAGTAGCCTGTGATGCGGTCGGTGTAATAGCCGAGCTCGGAAAGCTGACGCTGTACGCTTCTGACATCCGCGCCGTCGTCGTTCAGCTTAATCCGGTATTCCTGCGCGTCATCGCTGAACAGCATTTCCTGCAGGGAGGCGGAAGCGATTCCGTTCTGTTCGGTATCGGTTGCACGCTGAAACAGCGTGACGGCGTCTCTCGTGGATTCGTTGTACAGCGTACCGGGCTCGTCTTCTTCCATATAGCCGAGTTCCATCAGCTTCTGCTGCAGGGAACGAACGGATGCATTGTCGTCGTTCAGCTGCAGGGTGGAGTAGCTCGACAGCGCGATCGTCTGACCGGACGGCGCGGGAGTCGGTACTTCCGTCGGCGCAAGCAGCGAGGGAACGTTTTTCTGTGCGGAGCTGCGCAGCTGCACGGAATCTTCCTTTGCAGTCAGATACTCGGATTCTGAATTGGCGGAGGGAAACGGTGAGATCGCACGGTCGCGAAGTATGAAAAACAGACCGAGCGCGCAAAACATTGCCGCAACGGACAGAGAAATGACGATGCGCAGCGCGACCGGCATGGATCTGCGTTTTCTTCCGGGAAGCAGTTTGACGTGATTATCCATCGTTCGACTCCTTTCTGCATTTTATTATAGCATACAAGATGTAACAGAATCTTGAAATTTTTAAGAATTATTTCCCAATAACGAAAAGATGTGCTATACTATGATTGAAATTATGTCTGTATTATTTGTTGAAAACCTGAAAAAGTCCTTTGCGGACCGGACGCTGTTTTCGGACGTTTCCTTTGAGATCCGTCCGGGGGAGCGTGTCGGTCTGATCGGCGTAAACGGAAGCGGCAAGACGACGCTCATGCGGATTCTGATGGGAAAGGAATCGTATGACGGCGGCGTCTTCGGCATGCGCCAGGGCACGAAGCTCTCCTATGTCGAACAGATCCCGAAACTGGACGGCGACGTCGACCTCTATACCTTCACGCTCGAAGCGTTTCGTCCGCTTCTGGATCTCGAAGCCGAAGAAACGCGGATTCTCGAGAAGCTCGAACGCGGGGAAGGTGAACGGGACCGTCTGATCAAACGGCAGGCGACTGTGGTCGATACGCTTTCGCGTGAAGGAGGTGCGACGTTCCGCGCGCTGACGCGGTCCGCACTGATCGGGCTCGGCTTTTCGGAGGAGGAACTTCGCCGCCCGGTCACGCAGTTTTCCGGCGGACAGGTCAGCAAGGCGATGCTCGCCCGCGCGATCCTGATGAAGGCGGACCTGCTGCTGCTGGACGAACCGACCAACAATCTCGACGTTACGGCGATCCGCTGGCTCACCGAGTATCTTCGTCAGTTCAAGGGTGCGGTGCTTGTCGTATCACACGATCGCGCGTTTTTGGACGACACAGTCACCCGGATGCTCGAACTGCAGCATGGAAGGATCCGCGGCACGGACGGCAACTATTCGCGTTATATGGAGCTGAAGCTCGACGCGCGCGAACTCGAACGGAAGATCTATCTTCGAAAGCAGAAGGAGATCCGCCGCATCGAAGGCATTATCGCACAGCAGAAGCGCTGGAATCAGGAACGGAATTATGTGACGATTGCGTCGAAGCAAAAGCAGATCGACCGCATAAAAGCGGATATGGTCGAACCCGAGCGCGACGAAAAGTCCATTGCGTTCCGGTTTCCGACACCCGCCCCGACCGGCAACGAAGTGATCGGACTGTATGATCTCGGCATGCGCTTTTCGGACCGCCGCATCTTTTCGCATCTCAGCACGATGATATGGGCGGGACAGTGCGTCTGTCTGATCGGCGCGAACGGCTGCGGCAAGACGACGCTGCTGAAGATCCTGACCGGATCCGAGCGGCAGACGGAGGGAACCTATAAGATCGGGGCAGGCGTGCGGATCGGCTATTTTGCGCAGAACACGTATGAACTGAACGATGAGAACACCGTGATCGGAGAACTGGACGCGGCGTTCCCGGCGATCGAACGGAACACGCTGCGCGGCTATCTCGGGATGTTCCTGTTCAAAAATGACGATATCGATAAGCGCATCGGAACGCTTTCCGGCGGCGAAAAGACGCGGATCCGTCTTTTGAAGCTGGTGCTGTCCGGGGCAAACGTCCTGCTTCTGGACGAACCGACAAACCATCTGGACATCGCTTCGGCGGAGATGCTTGAAAGCGCGCTTGAAAAATTCGACGGCACAGTGCTCATCGTGACGCACGACCGATATCTGGTAAGGCGGCTTGCGGACCGCGTCATTCTGATGACGGAGGACGGGCTCGTGGAAGCGCGTGACGAAAACGAAGATCTCTTCGAACGCATCGTCGAACGCAGACCCGAAAAGGAATCCGCGCCGAAGCCGGCGGATTCCGACAATCTGTATTTCAGACGCAAGGAAGCTAAGCAGCTGCGTGCAAAGGCAAAGCAGGAGATCCACCGGATCGAACGACTGATTGAAGAGAACGAATCGGCGAAGCACGAAGCGGAGCGGATGCTCACCGAAGCACAGGCGGGGAACGATTACCGCAGGATGCAGCAGCTGTATGAAACCGTTTCGTCCCTCGAAACGGAGGAAACGGAACTCTATGAAAAACTGGAAGAAGCGGAGAATGTACTGAACGGCATAGAAACGGAGGACGAAGCATGATCTGGCATTATTTTCCGATCGGGATGCGGTTCCCGGTCCGGGATTTCTCCGACGAAACGAAACGTGCGTGCTGGAAGATCGCGCTTTCGGCAGTGTATGCGTCCGATCCGCGCGGAACGGGGCTGTACGAAGCATGCGAATCGTTTGATCCGGTCTCCGAAAGTCCGGTCTATACGTGCATCGTCTGCTATGTCGGCATCAAGCAATCCCGCGCGGCGGGCAAAACCCTGCATGCGCTCGACCGGCTGATGACGCGGCTGTGTCTTGTGAACCCGCTGGTTCAGGCAAACTGGCTCGAGAGCTTCGGACCGTACCCGATCCTTGCGGAGATCGACGCGAACGCAGCGATTTGTCCGAATGAAACCGGCGCGTCGTTTTTGCCGACGGATCCCGTCGTACCGATGCAGCCGTCGAACGGCTTTACGGTGCTGCTTGCGCCGGATTCCATGAAGGGCGTATGCAATGCAGAGATGCTGACAAGCGTGCTCGGCGCGGCTGCTGCCGAACATGGGTTGAGCGTTAGGAGAATGCCGGTCGCGGACGGAGGCGAGGGAACGGTGTGCGCGCTGATCGCCGGAACCGGCGGACGGCATGAGACCGTCTTTTCGGAGGATCTGAACGGCGAACGCGTCAAGATGAAGGTCGGCGTGATCCCGGGTCACATCGCGGTCATCGAGGCGGCGGACGCGGTGGGGTTCATCCGGAAGAACGATGCGACGCCGCCGATCGGGCAGCGCTCGAGCGCGGGCGTCGGCAGGCTGATCCGAAAAACGCTCGACCTCGGCTACCGGAAGATATGGATCGGACTCGGCGGTTCGCTGACGACCGATCTCGGGCTCGGCGCGCTTTTTGCGCTCGGCGTCCGGTTCTTCAACGCACAGGACGAGATTGTGGAACCGTGCCCCGAAGCGCTCTCGGAGATCGTCCGGATCGATATGGAAGAATTGGATCCCCGGATCCGCAAGACGGAGCTCACGGTGCTTTACGACGTGTCTGCCCCGCTTACCGGCGAAACCGGCGCGCTGCGTGTTTTCGGACCGCAGAAAGGCGCAAGCACGGAGCAGATCGCGGCATGGGAACCGGAGTTTACAAGGCTTGCCGCGCAGCTCGGCGGCGATACGGAGGCGCCGGGCAGCGGTGCGGCGGGCGGACTCGGCTTTGCGCTGGCTTCGATCGGCGGCATGTTGACGTCGGGCGCAGACCGGATTCTCGAACGCATCGGTCTCGGCTTTGCTCTCCGCGAGGCGGATTTCGTCGTCACCGGCGAAGGCAGCTTTGACGCGCAGAGCATACGCTTCCGAAAAGCGCCTGTCGCGGTTATGGAACGCATGACCGAAGGCGGACGTCCCGGCTGTCTGTTCGTGGGCAAAACCGGTCTCGACACGGAATCGTTTCTGCGCGATCATCCCATGATCAAGGGAATCGTCGCCTGCCCGAAGACGGAAGAACCGTATGAGGACACGCTGATCCGCACGTTCACGCGCGAGGTGCTTCCGATGATCGGGAAAGACATTGCCAAACAAGCGGATCTGTGATATAATATTTCATCTCTTTTAAGGAGGATTTTACGTATGCGCATGGTCGATCTGATCGAGAAAAAAGTAAACGGCGGCACGCTAACGGGAGACGAGATCCGGTTTATCGTGAACGGATTCACGGACGGCTCCATCCCGGATTATCAGATGGCGGCGTTCCAGATGGCGGTGGTATTCAACGGCATGACCGACCGCGAAACCGCGGAGCTGACGATGGCAATGATGCACTCCGGCGACGTGGTCGATCTTTCCGATCTGCGCGGCGTAAAGGTCGACAAGCATTCCACCGGCGGCGTAGGCGACACCACGACGCTCGTCATTGCGCCGCTTGTCGCGGCATGCGGCGGGACGGTTGCCAAAATGAGCGGCAGAGGGCTCGGACATACGGGCGGAACGCTCGATAAGCTCGAATCGATCCCGGGCGTGTGCGTCGAACAGCCGATGCAGCGGTTCAAGGAGATCGTAAACGAGATCGGCGTCGCGGTCATCGGACAGACGGGCAACCTCGTTCCGGCGGACAAGAAAATGTACGCCCTGCGCGACGTCACCGCAACTGTCCGCAGCATCCCGCTGATCGCATCCAGCATCATGTCCAAGAAGCTGGCAGCAGGCACGGACGCGATTGTGCTCGACGTCAAGACCGGCACAGGCGCGTTCATGCAGACGGTTGACGAAGCGGAAAAGCTCGCGCATCTGATGGTTTCGATCGGCAAACTCGTCGGACGCGAATGCGTTGCGGTCATCACCGACATGAACCAGCCTTTGGGACTCGCGGTCGGCAACGCGCTCGAAGTGCGCGAGGCGATCGAACTGCTCTCCGGCAAGATTCCGGCGGGCGATCCGCTCTATGAGGTTTGCATGCTGCTCGGCGTGCATATGATGCGGCTCTCGAAGCTTGCGGACAGCGAAGTCGAAGCGCGTGAAAAACTCGAATCCGCGCTGCATTCGGGCAGAGGTCTCGAAAAACTGCGCGAGATGATCGCGGCGGAGGGCGGCGATCCCTCCTATATCTCGCTCGACCGCATCGACGAGCTCTGCAAGGTCAGACGCGTTATGAACGTTTATCCGAAGCGCGCGGGGTATATCTCCTCGATGAACGCGGAACGAATCGGCACGGCGGCGCAGATTCTCGGCGCGGGACGCGCCACGAAGGAGGAGAGCATCGACCCCGCGGTCGGTCTCGTGATGCGCAAACGCTTAGGCGATTTTGTACGCACGGACGAACCGCTGTGCGTAATGTATGTAAACGACGAAACCAAAGTCGACGCGGCGCTCGATATGTTCCACAGCGCGTTCGAGTATTCCGACGCGAAGCCGGAGTACCGCCCGATGGTATACGACGTCGTGCGGGCGTGAACCGAACAATCCAAAATCAGACTGAGAAGAACGGCGCACCCTTACGGGCGTGCCGTTTCGGAAAAGAGGAACCATGAACAGACTGCTGATGGCAATCGACGGAAACAGCCTTCTGTTTCAGGCGTATCACGCCTTTTACAAAGCGAATCTCACCACGCGCGACGGGTTTCCGACCGGCGCGCTGAAAGGTTTCTTCACCAAGTTTTTAGAGCTTTTGAAGCAGGAGCCGAGCCATGTGCTCGTCGCGTTCGACGTGCATCAGCCGACGTTTCGCCACGAAAAATACCCGGACTACAAGCTCGGACGCAAGCCCGCGGACGAGGACCTCAAAAAGCAGATGCCCGTCGTACGCGAACTGCTGCGCAGCATGGGCGTCGCGGTGATCGAATGCCCGGGATACGAAGGCGACGACGTCCTCGGCACGTTTGCGCGCAAAGCGGAAGCGGCGGACATGGACACGCTGATCGTTACGGGGGACCGCGACTCGTTCCAGCTCATCACCGACCGTACCAAAATCTATTACACCAAGGACAATTCGATCGTCGATAAGGCAGCGCTCCTCGAAAAATACGGATTGACGCCGGATCGCATGCGCGATCTCAAAGCGCTGATGGGCGACAGCTCGGACCACATTCCGGGTGTGGCCGGCGTCGGCGAGAAAACCGCGCTGAAGCTGCTGTCCGAATACGGCGATCTGGAGGGCGTTCTGCAGCATGCGCATGAGGTCAAAGGCAAGCTCGGCGAGCGTCTTGTCACCGATACCGAAAACGCGCGGTTTTCCTACTGGCTCGGTACGATTGTGACCGACGCGCCGGTCGGGGAAACGTTGGACGACTGCGTGTTCGACTTTGAACGGACCGGCGCCGCAAAGCAGCGCCTCTATGAACTGGAGCTCAACAGCGTTGCGGACAGACTGCCCGGCGGGGAAGTTCAGCAGCCGGACGACACGGTTCCGGAAGCCGAAACGGTTCCGGTCACCGATCCGGACGGCATGCGTGCCGCGCTCGACACGCTGAAAGACTGCGAAGCGATCGCGGTGACGGCGTTTCCGACGCTGGCTTTTGCGGGGACGCCGGATCGCGCTTTTGTCCTGACGGCGGGCGAAACGCTGTTCGACGCCTGTATGGACGAGGACGAGGCGTACAGCATGCTTCGTACGTTTCTGCTTGCGCACAAAAAACCGATCCTGGCGTTCGACGCCAAGACGGTCTTTCACCGCTGCGGATTTTTGCAGGACGATCTTCCGGAACTGCGATTCGACGCAATGCTTTCGGACTACCTTTTGCAGAGCAACCGCCCGGTTGAAAACTACGAAACGCTGTGCCGCGCATGGCTGAAAACGGAAAAAGCAAGCCCGGCGTATCTCTTTATGCTGTACCCGCGCATGGAACGCGCGATCCGTGAAAACGGACTCGAAGCGCTGGAACGGGACGTCGAACTTCCGCTGCTGAACGTGCTGTACGGAATGGAACGGATCGGTTTTATGACCGACGCAAACGTGCTCGACGAACTGCACGCGCGCTTCTCCGAAACGGCAAACCGGCTCGAAACGCAGATCTATGACGCTGCGGGGGAACGGTTCAACATCCTTTCGACCAAGCAGCTCGGCAGGATCCTTTTCGAAAAACTCGGTCTGCCGTCCGGCAAAAAGACCAAGACGGGCTTTTCGACCGACGCAGACACACTCGAAGCGATCGCCCCTCTGCATCCGATTGTAAACGACGTTCTGCAGTACCGCTTTCTGATGAAGCTGGACAGCACGTTCGTCGAGGGCATGAAAAAACAGCGTGACGCGAACGGACGTATCCATTCCCGGTTCATGCAGTGCGTGACCGCAACGGGACGCATTTCAAGCACGGAACCGAATCTGCAGAACATTCCGGTTCGCACGCCGGAGGGCAGGGAGATCCGGAAGGCCTTTGTGCCGAGCGAGGGAAACGTATTGGTCGGCGCGGACTATTCCCAGATCGAACTGCGGCTGCTTGCCCATATCAGCGGCGACGAGAGCTTCATCGCGGCGTTCAACAGCGGCGAGGATATCCACGCCAGAACGGCGGCAGAAGTCTTTCACGTGCCGCTCGCAAACGTCACGCCCGATCTGCGCAGCGCCGCAAAAGCGGTCAACTTCGGAATTGTGTACGGCATCTCCGATTTCGGTCTTGCAAGGAACCTCGGGATTCCGGTTCCGCGTGCCGCGGATTACATCAAGCGGTACTTCGAGCGTTACCCGAAGGTGCAGCAGTACTTAAAGGAAAGCGTCGCCCGCGCGAAGGAGCGCGGCTGCGCCGAAACGCTGTTCGGACGCAAACGCCCGCTGCCGGAGCTTTCCGCGAGCAACTATAATGTGCGCCAGTTCGGCGAACGCGTCGCCATGAACATGCCGATTCAGGGAACTGCGGCGGACATCATCAAGATAGCCATGGTGCGGGTCGACCGCGCACTGCGGGACGGCGGATTCAAAGCGCGTCTCGTGCTGCAGATTCACGACGAACTGATCGTCGACACACCGCGGGACGAAGCGGAGCAGGTCATGGAACTCATGCAGCGGACCATGGAGGGCGTTGCGGACTTTTCCGTGCGGCTCGTTGCCGAGGCAAAATGCGGAGAAAGCTGGTACGAAACGAAATGACGCGCATCATCGGCATCACCGGGGGCATCGGATCCGGAAAGAGCACGCTTGCGGAGCGGTTTTCCGCGCACGGCATTCCGGTGCTGGACGCGGATGCGATCTCGCGCTTTGCGCTGACGCCTGCGTCGGACTGCTTTTCGGACGTCGTCGAACTGTTCGGCAAAGCGGCATTGCGGGAAGACGGAACGCTTGATCGCGCATATATTGCAGAGAAGGTGTTTTCCGACAGCGGCATGCGCGCCGCGCTGAACGGCATCGTTCATCCGTTCGTGATCCGCGAAATGCTGAAGCGCAGTGAAGAAAGCAGCGCGCCGCTGATCGTGTGGGACGTGCCGCTGCTGTTTGAATCCGGCGCCGACGTATTCTGCGCCTGCACGATCGCCGTGCTGTGCGACGAGGAGATCCGCGTCGCGCGCGCCGCGAAAAGAGACGGGGCGGATCCCGAATCGATCCGCGACCGCATCAAAGCGCAGATGACGGACGAAACACGCGCCCGTATAGCATCCTTTACGATCCGGAACGAGGGGACGGTCGACGCGTTTTTCGCGGAAGCGGACGCGCTGATCGGACAGATACAGGAGGAACTTTTATGAACGAAACGGCGGAAACCTCGCCGCGTATGACAAAAAAACAAAAGACCGCGCTGATCGTGCTTGCAATGATCGCGCTGTGTCTGGCGCTGACGGCGGTCACGGTGTTTTGGGCGCTCCCTTCCGTGATGCGTTCGCGCTTTCCGCTGAAATTTTCCGAGCTGATTCTGAAATACAGCGACGAATACGACCTTGAGCCTGCGTTTGTCGCGGGAGTCATTTCGACGGAAAGCAAGTTCAATCCGGACGCGGTGAGCCGTGCCGGCGCAAGAGGACTGATGCAGGTCATGCCGGAAACCGGAGCGGAGATTGCGGAATCGCTCGGCGAGCCGTTTTCGCCGGATAACCTGTTCGATCCCGAGACATCGATCCGCTACGGCTGCTTCTATCTGCGGCAGCAGCTTGACCGGTTCGACGGGAACAAAGCCGTTACGCTTGCCGCCTACAACGCGGGTCCGAACAAGGCCGCGCTCTGGCTTTCCGAATATCAGCTTGACAGCAGGGGAAGAATCGCCTATATTCCCTATGAGGAAACGCGAAACTATGTGAATCGCGTACTGCAGGCGCAGGAAAATTATGAGAATCTGTATCCCGCAGAGCTCGGGATCGGAACGGAGGAATAAATGCTGATATTTCTGACAGCGCTGATCGTGCTGTTTATCGACCAGTTTTCCAAATACTGGATCATGTCCTCCCATGTGGCGGGTACGCTCGGGTATACCGGCTCGTGGTACGATATCGGCGCGCTTCGCGCGTTTTTGACCGATTCGGCGGTCGCGCAGCGAAACGCGATCCCGCAGGACGGGAAGTTCATCGTACTGAGCTTTACGCCGAACGACGCCGCGCTCTGGGGTCTCGGCAGCGGAAATCCGTGGGCGTCCAGGCTGCTGCTCGCGCTGACGGCGGTGTTCGTCTGTCTGCTGCTGTTCTTCACGATCCGCACGCGTAAAAACCTGCCGAAGCTGTCCCGTCTCATTGCGGGGCTTCTGATCGGCGGCTCGATCGGCAATCTCTACGACCGCATCGCGTTCGGCTATGTGCGCGACATGATCTGCACCAGATTCATCGATTTCCCGATCTTCAACGTCGCGGATTCCGCAATCTGCATTGCGATTGCGCTGCTGGTGTTCGAAGCGTTCTTCAAAAAGTTCGGACTCTTCGAGTGCTTCGAGGACGAGTACCGAAGCCTGTTCCGGCTGCCGACGCGCGAGGAAGCGGAGAAGGCTGCAAAGGAACGCAAAAAGAACAAGCTGTCGCGGTTTGAAGAGCTGATCCCGGAGGACGAGGAAACGGAGGACACGGAGGAAACGCATGGAAACGGAAACGATCCTTCTGATCGCGGAGACGGAAGCACAGCGGATTGACGCGTATCTTGCGGCCAATACCGAGCTTTCCCGCTCCAGAATTCAAAAGCTCATCAAGGACGGCGCGGTCGAACGCAACGGAAAGCCCTGCAAGGCGAACGCAGAAGTAAAACCGGGCGACGTCATCCGCCTTTCCGTACCGCCGGAAACGGACGGCGCGCTTCCCGAGCCGGAGAACATTCCGCTCGACGTCGTCTACGAGGACGGGGATCTTGCGGTCGTCAACAAGCCGAAGGGCATGGTTGTGCACCCCGCGCCCGGAAATCCCTCGGGGACGCTTGTCAACGCGCTTCTGTACCGGTTTTCAACGCTGTCGAATACGGGCGGCGCGGTCCGTCCCGGCATCGTACACCGGATCGACCGGCTGACGAGCGGGCTGCTCGTCGTCGCAAAGAACGATGCTGCGCACGAAGCGCTTGCAAAACAGTTTGCGCTGCATACCGCGCACCGTGAATACCTTTGCATCGTGCACGGAAATCTAAAGGAAGACAGCGGCACAATCGACGCGCCGATCGGACGGCACAAAACCGATCGCAAGCGGATGGCGGTCACGGAGGACGGACGCAGAGCCGTCACACACTGGCGCGTGCTCGAACGCTTCGGCACCGAAACGCTGCTGGACGTCGCGCTGGAAACGGGGCGCACACATCAGATCCGCGTGCATATGGCGTATATCAAGCATCCGATCGTCGGCGACGAGGTTTACGGATCCGCCGCGCCGAAACTCGGATTGAACGGTCAGGCGCTGCACGGCTACCGGCTGACGTTCGTTCATCCCCGGACGGGAGAGGAAATGACGTTTACCGCACCGCTGCCGGAGGATTTCAAAACGGCAATCGTCCGCCTCGGAGGAACCGTGCCGGAACCGGACAATCTGATCCGGCAATGCAGCGTTTCGCCGGGCTGCGTTGTCTGAAATAACCGGAGACTCATACGGAAGAAACCGAATCAAGTATAAAGGAGACAGACATGAACAGAACAAAACGGATCTATGCATTCCTGCTTGCGGCTTTGATGCTGTTGAGCATGCTCGGCTGCGGATTGCTGAGACGCCCCGTCAGATGCATACCGAGCATCGAAGTCGGACCGACTGCTGCGGCAACGAAAACCCCGGAGACGCAAACGCAGAAACCGACGGCGACCGCAGAACAGGAACAGCCCAAGACCGAAGAACAGAAGGCGGCGGAAGCGGCTTTCTGGGCGCTGGATGAGGAATTGTTCCTTAACCTCGCAACCTCCGACATCACGTCGCTCGATCAGTATTGCGTGAATCCCGCGGCGTTCGGGATCGACGAATCCACGGTTCCGGTTACACTCGGTGAATTTACGGAAGAAGCAAACAATGAGTGGATCGCAGAATGCATAGAGTGGCGTGAAAAACTGAACGCGATCGACCGGAATCTGCTTTCCGATCAGCTGCAGTTTGCATACGATACCTATTGCCGCTATTTCGATATGGAGATCGAATCCAAAGACTGGTTCTATAACTACGAACCGCTCGACGAATACGTCGGTCTTCATATGAATATGCCGCTGTTCTTCGGTCTCTATTCGTTCAAGGATGAAAAGGATATCGAGAACTATCTTACGCTGCTTGCCGACATGCCTCGCTATTTCGGACAGGTGCTTGCGTTTGAACAGGAGCGCGCCAATCGCGGGTTCTTTATGACGGAAAAAATGCTCGACGTGATTCTCGGCGACCTGCAGACGGTTGCCGACAGTGCGGAAACCAGCTACCTGCACGGCACGTTCCGTGAGGCGATGGAAAAGCAGGCGTATCTTTCCGCCGAACAGCGCGAGGCGTATATCGCCAAGAACGACGAGCTTGTGAGAACCGCGTGGGTCGATGCGTATCGGCTGCTGCATGACGGTCTCGAGGAGCTTCGTCCGAAGTGCCGCGCGGCTGTCGGCGCGTATGAGCAGGGCGGAGATGCGCTCGCTTATTACTGCTGGAAGATGAAAGCGGAAGCGTCGAACAACCGCACGGTCGAGGAAGAGATCGAATTCCTGGAAAACTGCGGCACAACGATCTATGCGATCTTCCTGCCTGCGGCACGCAGCTGCTACAGCGACTTTGTCGAGGAGAAGAAGATCACAACCGGATCGCTTGAAGGAGACGAGGCGTATCTCAAGACGCTGATGCCGAAGATCGTTCCGCCGATGCCGGACGTCAAGGTCACGTATACGGAGGTTCCGGAAGAACTGCAGGACAGCTTTTCACCGGCGGCATATCTGACGCCCGCGCTGGACGGTTATCGCGACAATATCATCCTGACCAATCCGAAGGATCAGAACAACTACAGCATGTCCACGCTTGCGCACGAAGGGTTCCCGGGACACATGTTCCAGTTCACCTACCAGTATAACCTCGGAACGATCCCGAAGTTCCAGCTGATGATCGAAACAAACGGCTATGCCGAATCGTGGTCGACCAACGCGGAATGGAACGTCGCGCAGATCAACGAGAAATACGGCTCCGATCTCGCGGTTGCGACGTTCCTGTGGGAGTATTTCATCGACACGCTGATCACGATCGTTTCGCTGAAGGTCAACGGACAGGGCGCGTCGCTGGATGAGGTGAAGGATTACCTGAGCAACTGGAACCTTGAATCGGCGGCGGAGGACATCTACGAATACGCGGTCGACATGCCGATCTACTTCTTCAAGTACACCGGCGGTTTCTGCGAGCTGTTCGATCTGACGAACCGCTGCTGCGGCGACGACAAGGTTGCGTTCTTTACGGAATACCTTCGCTGGGGACCGAGCTATTTCGATCTTCTGAACGAACGCATGGAGGCATGGGCAGGCGTGCAATAAAAACGCTTGACAATCGCGAAAAAAGTGGTAAACTGCATAAAAAGACTTTGAAAAAGAGGAGTACGCATTTCGTCCGTCAGAGATCCGTTCCATGGCTGAAAGAACGGTCGGTCACAAAATGCGGAAGGTCGCTTTTGAGTCGGCGCGGCGAATCCAGTAACCGCGTCCGGGTCGACCCCGTTATCGGTCAAGAGGGAAACAGACTCGTCTGTTTAACAAAGGTGGTACCGCGAACGCTCACTTCGTCCTTTGACGGAGTGGGCGTATTTATTTGAAGGAGAGGAGTTTTTATGAACACCGAAATGCCGAAAACCTACGACCCCGCAAGCGTGGAGCAGGCGTGGTACGAGAAATGGGAGCGGAACGGTTATTTCCACGCCGCGCCGAATCCCGAGAAGAAACCGTTCACGATCGTGATTCCGCCGCCCAACATTACGGGCAAGCTGCATATGGGTCACGCGCTGGACAACACGCTGCAGGACACGATCATCCGTTTCAAGCGCATGCAGGGCTTTGAGACGCTGTGGCTGCCCGGAACCGACCATGCGTCGATCGCAACCGAGGTCAAGATCGTCGAAGCGCTCGCCAAGGAAGGACTCAACAAAAAGGACATCGGACGGGAAGCGTTCCTGAAGCGCGCGTGGGAATGGCGTGCGGAATACGGCGGAACGATCGTCAAGCAGCTCCGTAAAATGGGTTCGTCCTGCGACTGGGAGCGCGAACGCTTCACCATGGACGAGGGATGCAACCGCGCCGTGGTGCGCGTGTTCAAAAACCTCTACGACAAGGGGCTGATCTATCGCGGCAACCGCATCATCAACTGGTGTCCGGTTTGCAAGACCGCGCTGTCCGATGCCGAAGTCGAGTACGAAACGCAGGACAGCCATCTCTGGCATGTGCGCTACGACGCGCCGGACAAGTCCTATTCGATCACCGTCGCGACGACCCGTCCCGAAACCATGCTCGGCGACACCGGCATTGCGGTGCATCCCGAGGATCCGCGCTATAAGGATATCATCGGCAAGACGGTCGTGCTGCCGCTTGTGAATCGCGAGATCCCGATCGTCGGCGACGAATACTGCGAGATGGAATTCGGCACCGGCGCGGTGAAGATCACGCCCGCGCACGACCCGAACGACTTTGAAGTGGGCAAGCGCCACAACCTTCCGGTACTGCGCGTGTTTACCGACGACGGTCACATCAACGAAGAAGGCGGCAAATACTGCGGACAGGACCGCTTTGAATGCCGCAAAAACATCGTCAACGACCTCAAAGAGAGCGGCAACCTCGTGAAGATCGAGGACTATACGCACAATGTCGGCACCTGCTACCGCTGCCACACCACGATCGAAACGATCGTTTCCAAGCAGTGGTTCGTGGATATGAAACCGCTTGCGGAGCCTGCGCTCGAAATGGTGCGCTCCGGAAAGGTGAAGTTCGTACCGGAACGGTTCGACAAGAACTATTATCATTGGATGGAAAACATCCGCGACTGGTGCATTTCGCGTCAGCTCTGGTGGGGACACCGGATTCCGGTGTACTATTGCGACGACTGCGGCGGTATGTTCTGCGAAGAGACAGCGCCGGATCGGTGCCCGGTGTGCGGCGGGAAGCTCCGCCAGGACGAGGACGTGCTCGACACCTGGTTCTCTTCGGGACTCTGGCCGTTCTCCACGCTCGGCTGGCCGGAGGAGACGGAGGAGCTCAAATACTTCTATCCGACCGACACGCTCGTAACCGGCTACGACATCATCACGTTCTGGATCTCCCGCATGATTACGTTTGCCGCAGAGGTTATGAAGGAAGAACCGTTTAAGACGGTCTATGTCCACGGTCTCGTGCGCGACGGACTCGGACGCAAGATGAGCAAGTCTTTGGGCAACGGCATCGATCCTTTGGACATCATCGAAAACTACGGCGCGGACTCGCTGCGGTTCTCGCTCGTCACCGGCAACGCCGCCGGCAACGATATGCGCTTCTACACCGAAAAGGTCGAGGCGGCGCGGAATTTCTGCAACAAGGTCTATAACGCGGCGCGTTTCGTGCTGATGAACATCGACGAGGACACGAAGCCCGAATTTGACGAGAATACGCTTTCGATCGTCGACAAGTGGATTCTTGCGCAGCTCGACCGCACGATCCGCGACGTAACGGCGAATCTCGAAGCTTACGAACTCAATCTTGCTGCGGAGAAGATCTACGATTTCATCTGGGGCACGCTGTGCGACTGGTATATCGAGCTTTCGAAGCCCTCGCTTTACAGCGACGACGCAAGCGAGAAGGCGCGGGTTTCTTCCGTACTTCTCTATGTGCTTTCGACGTCGATGAAGCTGCTGCATCCGTTCATGCCGTTCATTACGGAAGAACTGTATCAGCGGCTGCCCGGACACGAAGAGACGGTCATGCTGTGCAGCTGGCCGAAAGCACCCGAAACGCTGCGGTTCGAGGTGGAGGAAGCCTGCACCGAAACGCTTAAGGACGTGGTGCGCGCGATCCGAAACGTGCGCGCGGAGCGCAAAGTGCCGGTGGGACTCAAGATCAAGGCAAAACTTGTCGTGCCCGATCCCAAAGCGTTCGGAGAGGCGGAAAAGCTGCTGAAGAAGCTGATCGGCGCAGAAGAGATCGAAATCACCGACGTGCGCGGCGACGTGCAGAAGACCGACGTGCATCTTGTATGCAGCGGCGCGGAAGCCTATATTCCGCTTGCGTCGCTCGTCAATCTCGATGAGGAACGTGCAAGGATCGATAAGGAGATCGAGCGCATGAAGGGCGAAGTTGCGCGTGCGGAAGGCAAGCTCGGCAATGAGAAATTCGTTTCGAGAGCGCCGGAAGCCGTCGTCAATGAGGAGCGCAGAAAGCTCGAAGCGGCAAAAGAAATGCTCGCGCGTCTTCTGGAACGCCGCGCGGATTTGAACTGAACAGGAACGGGGGAGGAAAAACACTCCCCCAAAAACCAATATCGGAATTATGAAAGGAGCATACGATGGAAACGAATCCCAGCAGCGTCCCGACGCCGGACACAAACGAACAGATGAAACAAATGTTTGAGGAAATGCGCACATACGAAAAGAAGAACCTTCGCATCAACCGGATCCGGATGGTGTGTTCGCTTGCAGGGCTTACACTTCTGATCGTCGCGCTGATCGCCGTGCTCGTCAACGTCGGAACGGTCGTCCGCAAGGTACAGGACGTCTCCGAAGCGGCAATCAAGACCGTCAACAACATCAATACGATCGCGGAGCAGGTGACGAAAGTCGATCTCGAAAAGCTCGGCAATTCGATCCAGGACGTCGCGGATCTCGGCGAGGAAACGCTTGCGCAGGTCAAGGATGCCACAAAGGACCTCGGCACGCTGGTAACGAACGCCGACAACGCGATGCAGCACATCAACAGCGTCGATTTTGAAAAACTCAACACCGGCATTCAGCATCTGAACGAAGTGATTGAACCGCTTGCGAAGTTCTTCAATGTCTTTAAGTGAATAAAATTTTGAGAAAAACAAAAAAAGTTGTTGACAATTCTCATCGAATGTAGTATTCTAATCAAGCCGTTTGAAGTTCGTGTGAAGTTCGGGGTGTAGCGCAGTCCGGTAGCGCACGTGCTTTGGGAGCATGGGGCCGGAG
>CAMORL010000019.1 GCA_946623765.1 uncultured Clostridia bacterium | reverse complement strand
AGATTACCAATCTTCAATACCATATGGTTCTGGAATTTACCGAGCGCGTGGAGCGATTGCATCTTGGCGATCATCCGGGGAAGCTGGCTGTGGCGGTGGCCAATTATGTGCAGCACCATCTGTCTGAGCAAATATCCACGGAAGCGCTTGCACAATCCCTGTTTATGGGGCGGTCCTATCTGTCAACGAAATTTCACGGCGAAACCGGGATCAAGCTCAACGACTTTATTCTCCAACAGAAAACGGAGGAGGCCAAGCGCCTCCTCCGCTATACCGACCGCAGCGCTGCCGCCATCGCGGAATACCTTGCCTTTTCCTCCCCCGCGCACTTTACCCGGGTATTCAAAAAGTATGTCGGGCTCACACCGAACGAGTATCGGGAGAAAAATGCGTAGTTTTCATATGCGCTTCGGAGATTGGACGGCGGCATCCTGCATATACGGTTTTTCCGAAAAACGCAACCCTTTTCACAGGAGAATTACAAGAACAAACGCACTTCCCTGCCTAATGGAATCGGGAAGTGCGTTTCTTTGCAGCGGACGAAAACTCCCCTCTGCAGCTAAATGGGTATCAAGTGAATCCGTTGAACAAATATATGCAGCACAAAGACCGCCGAACGCTTTGGCGGTCTTTGCGGTTATGAACGCACAAGTTCAGTCTGTTCATTCAATGTATCCGAAAAAACGCCGTTCAAAAAGGCGATCCGCTTCTCGATCAGGTCCTGCACGATCCCGCTTTTCAGCATCATATCGTAGCCATGCACGGTGCCTTCGGTGTTGTGCAGTTCGACACGGATGCCGCATGCGCGCAGCTTTTCGGCATACAGGATCGCGCCGTCGCGCAGGCAATCCAGCTCTGCTGTTTCGATGTATGTTTCCGGGACGCCCTCAAACGAATCGGCTTCGATCGGCGAGCGGTACGCGAGCTTGCCTGCCGTTTCGTCCTGCACATACCATTCCCCGTAGGTATTCATGTCCTTTGTATTGCACATCGGCGTGTCCGTGTACCGGCGGATCGACTCCGTTTCTCCGCAGTTGCCGACCGCGGGATAGGTCAGAAGCTGTCCGCACGGAACGGGAAGCTCTCTGTCGATCGCCATCAGCGTGACCGCCATGGCAAGCGTACCGCCCGCGCTGTCGCCGCAGACGGCAATCTTTGCTCCGGCAGCGTTTTCAAGCAGCCATCGGTATGCCGCAAAGCAGTCATCGGGCGCGGCGGGAAACGGATGTTTCGGGGCAAGCCGATAGTCGGGAAACAGGACGCGGCAGCCGACGCGCCGCGCATAGAGCCGCGCAAGCCGGTATTGATACGGCGCCGCCGGAAACGCGTATCCGCCGCCGTGGCAGTAAAGCAGACAGCCGTCCGTTTTCCGTTCCTTCGGCAGATACAGAAGTGCGCGGACGGTATTTCCTGCATCCGTCGTGATCCTGATGCGCTCGACCCTGACCGATCGATCGGTTCGCTGTTGGTCATATAAAAGCCCCATCATCCGCTGAATGTGCGGAATGGTTTTGCGGCTCAGCGGCGGTCGGATCGACGACAGCAGTCTGAAATCCGGATGGATCCGTTCGGTATACCGCATGTCCATTATGCACCTGTCACAAACGAAACGATGTAGTGCGTATTTTCCGGTGTCGCAATGCCCGGGTCTTCAAACGCATAATGTCCGCCGATGCCGGGACTGTTCAGACCGTGCTCCTTCGCGTTCAGAATCCGAAACGTTACCGGTACGGAAAACGGGTTTTCCGCTTCCTCGATAAAGCGTGTCAGCGCTTCCCGATCTGCTTCGTTCAGCGTTCTTCCGTCAAAGGTCCGGACGCTCTTCCGTTCGGAAATCAGGTCTTTGTTCATAGATACCTATCCATCCTTCCTGCCGCTTTTCTATAAAATATATATTCTTTGCATGTTTGTCAAGCAAAAAGCGAGCCGCAGGTCCGATGGAAAACCTGCGGCTCTATACGTTAGGAAGGAATCAGACGTAGTCGTAAAAGCCGTGACCGCTCTTGCGGCCGAGCTTGCCCTCTTTGACCATGGATTCGATGAGATCGTAGCAGTCGGGTTTGACGCCGCTGCTCTTATACATCGCCTTCATCAGGTCGTAGGAAAGATCGATGCCGGTCAGGTCCATGAGACGGAACGGTCCCATCGGATACTTGAGACCTTCTTCGCACGCGATGTCGACCTCTTCCGGCGTCAGATAACCGTTCTGCACAAGATAACGCGCTTCCTGGTTGACGACACCGGTGATGCGGTTCGCCGCAAAGCCGGAGATTTCCTTTTTCATCAGTACCGGGATCTTGCCGATCGATTTGCAGAATTCATAAACGGTCTTGCCTGTCTCCTCGCTCGTGTGCGGTCCCTGCACGACTTCGACGAATTTCATGACAAGCGCGGGATTATAGAAATGCGCGTTGCACAATCTGGACGGATCCTTGAAGCAATCCTTGAACATCGAGGAGACCATATAACTCGAATTGGTCGCGACGATCGTATCCGGACGGATGACCGGCTCGAGCTCACGGAACAGCTTCGCCTTTGCTTCGTAGACTTCGACGATCGCTTCGATGACGAGATCCGCGTCCGCAGCAGCGGCATTGAGATCGTCGGTGACCGCGAAGCGCGCCTTTGTTTCCGCAACCGCTTCCTCCGTCATTCTGCCCTTCTGGATGCGTCCCGCAAGGTATTCCTCCTCCCATGCGCGCACCTTTTCCGGAACGCCCGGGAACGAATCATAAACCGTGACACGATAGCCGTAAATCGCCGCACAGAGCGCGATCTGACGACCCATCTGTCCGCCGCCGATGACACAAACGTTTTTGATTTCCATACTGTTTCCTCCTTATGATCTCATCAGATTTTCGAGAATCGCCGTGGTTCCGTGACCGCCGCCGCAGCAGGACGAGATCACACCGTAGCGACCGCCTTTTCGGATCAGTTCCTTCATGGCGAACATCGCGATGCGCGCGCCGGAAGCGCCGTTCGGATGACCGATCGCGATCGCGCCGCCGTTCGGGTTCCACTTGCCCTGATCGATCGTCCTGCCGGTCTGCGCTTCCATCTCCCTGATGACGGAAAGCTGCTGCGCGGCAAACGCTTCATTGCACTCGATCACATCAAGATCGTCGACCGTAAGCCCGGCAAGCTTCAAAGCTTTGAGGTTCGACAGCGCAGGTCCGATGCCCATATAATCTTCCCGGCAGCCGCAGTGCGCGCCGCCGACCCAGCGGGCGATCGGCGTATAACCGAGTTCCTTTGCTTTTTCGGCGGTCATGACGAGCAGGAACGCCGCGCCGTCATTGCGCCCGGACGCATTGCCTGCGGTGGTCACGCCGTCCGGATGCACGGGACGAAGCTTTGAAAGACCTTCCATGGTGGAGTTCGGACGCGGGAATTCGTCCTTGTCCACGACGTATTCCGGCGTTTTGCGCGTTGCGGGGATCGTGACGCCGACCATGTCCGCGCCGGCGATGCCGGTTTCATACGCCGCCGCCAGACGCTGCTGCGAGCGCAGCGCGTATTCGTCCGCTTCCGTGCGGGAGATATTCCACTTGACCGCCATCTTGTCGCTGACGGTAATCATGTCCACATTGCGTTCTGCATTGGGCGTAAGACCCTGCGCGATGGGATACGGCGGGATCAGTGCGTACTGCGGACGCGACATCGGGAACTTTGCGGTCAGCGTGCTGTACGATTCCATGCCGCCGACGATCGCGACTTCCGCCATACCTGCCTGCATCAGCCACGCGGTATGATTGAGGCTCGTGATCGCGCTGCCGCACTGCATCTCGACGAACGTACCGGACGTTTCCGTGGGCAGTTCGGACTGCAGAACGATGTAGCGCGCGAGCGCTTTGGTGTTGGCGTCGCCGAGCGCACAGCCGCAGACCAGATGGTCGACCGTACCGCGTTCGAGGATGCCGGATTTTTTCAGAAGGGCGTTCACGGCAATCGTGCCGAGATCCGCCGCCGTAAACTGCTTCAGCGTGCCGCCGAAGTTGCCGAAAGGTGTGCGTACGCTGTCTACGATGACGATATCCATATCCGCTCCTCCTTACTTTCTCAGATTTTCAATGATTGTTGTCGTGCCGTGTCCGCCGCCGCAGCAGGAGCTGAACAGACCGAACCGTCCGCCCGTGCGCTCCAGTTCCTTCATGGCGAACATGCAGATGCGCGCGCCGGATGCGCCGTTCGGATGTCCGATCGCGATCGCTCCGCCGTTCGGATTCCACTTGTTTTGGTCGATCGTGACGCCCGCCTGTTTTTCCATTTCCCGGATGACGGAAAGCTGCTGTGCCGCAAACGCTTCGTTGCATTCGATGACGTCCATGTCGCCGACGGAAAGTCCCGCACGCTTCAGCGCGATGAGATTGGACCGCGCAGGTCCGATGCCCATCAGGCTCGGCTGTACGCCGACGTCCGCGCCCATGATCCAGCGGGCATAGGGCGTATAGCCCAGTTCCTTCGCCTTTTCCGCGCTCATCATCAGCACGAATGCCGCGCCGTCGTTTCGACCGGACGCATTGCCTGCGGTGGTCACGCCGTCCGGATGCACGCAGCGAAGCTTTGCAAGCCCTTCGAGCGTGGAATCGGGGCGCGGAAACTCGTCGCGATTGATGACGATCTCGGGCGTTTTACGCGTTGCGGGGATCGTGAACGGGATGATCTCGTTTCCCGTGATACCCTTTTCATATGCCGCCGCAAGCCGCTTCTGGGAGCGCAGCGCGTATGCGTCCGCTTCTTCGCGGGTGACGCCCCAGACCTTTGCCATCTTGTCGCTGACCATCGTCATGGGGATGTCCTCTTCCTTCTGCGGTGCCAGTCTCGGCGTGATCGGGATAGGCGGAGTCAGCGTATACGGCGGGATGTTCATGGAAAAGTCGATGCACATGGTGCTGTACGATTCCATACCGCCGACGATCATGACGTCCCCGTATCCGCTGCCGATCATTGCCGCAGCATGGTTGATCGCGGTGATCGCACTGCCGCACTGCATTTCAACGTAATGCGCTTCCGTTTCCTCCGGAAGTCCCGCGGCCAATGCCGCATAGCGCGCCGGATCCATGGATTTCATGTCGCGCAGCGCGTTTCCCGCAAGCAGGGCGTCCACCTTGCCGCGCTTCAGAATCTCGCTCTTTTCCACAAGCCCCCGGATGACAAATCCGGCGATCTCGGTGGCGGACAGATCTCTGAGCCCTCCGCCCATATTGCAGAATGCGGAGCGTGCTCCGTCCACAAAAACTACTTCTCGCACGTCAGTTTTCTCCTTTCCGTCTTTCCATATCATTCAGTGCATTCCTTCGCGTCGTCGAACAGATGACACGCGACGAAGTGCCCTTTCTTTACTTCCTTGAGCTGCGGTTCCACGCTGCGGCACGCATCCGTCGCATAGGGACAGCGCGGTGCGAACCGGCAGCCGGGCTTCGGCTCGATCGGTGAGGTAACCTCGCCCTTCAGCACATTTTTGATGCTGTTGCGGTGTCCGATCTCCGGAATCGGGATCGCCTTCAGAAGCGCCTGCGTATACGGATGCAGCGGGTCTTTGAACAGCGCTTCCGTCTCCGACTTTTCGACCATCTGTCCGAGATACATCACGGCGATGTCGTCGGAAATGTGCTTTACAACCGCAAGATTGTGCGTGATGAACAGATAGGTCAATCCCATCTGATCCTGCAGATCCATCATCAGATTCAGAATCTGCGCCTGAATCGAAACGTCCAGCGCGGAAACCGGCTCGTCGCAAACGATGAACTTCGGATTCATCGCAAGCGCGCGGGCAATGCCGACGCGCTGTCTGCGTCCGCCGTCCATTTCATGCGGATACGTGTTCGCAAAGCGCTTGCCGAGTCCCACGATGTCCATCAGTTCCTGCACGCGCGCGTCGATCTCGGAGGGCGTTTTCAGAATGCCCTGAATGCGGATCGGCTGCGCGATGATCTGCGAAACCGTATCGCGCGGGTTCAGCGAGGAATACGGATCCTGAAAGATGATCTGCATCTCCTTGCGCAGCGGCTTCATCTGCTTCGCCGGAAGATCCTGAATCTCACGTCCGTCGAACAGCACCTTGCCGGACGTCGCCTTATGAAGTCCGAGGATCGTGCGTCCGAGGGTAGACTTGCCGCAGCCGGATTCGCCGACGATGCCGAGCGTCTTGTGCGCCTCCAGTTTGAAGCTGACGTTGTCGACTGCGTGCAGCTTGCCGAACGGCGTGTCAAAATACTTTTTTAATTCGATACACTCGATCACGGGAACGCTCATGCCTGTTCCTCCTTTTCTGCCTGCTTAAAACGGTCCTTCACCCGACGGCACATGATGCTGTGCTCGCCTTCGGTCAGTACCGGAACAGCGCCTTCCCTGCACGCGTCGGTCGCATACGGACAGCGCGGATGGAATTTACACCCCTTCGGCAGTTCGGTCGGATCCGGCGTAAGTCCGTGGATCGGATTCAAACGCGGTGTGATCACGTTCAGGTTCGGGATCGCGTTGAACAGTCCTTCCGTGTACGGATGATGCGCCTTCGTCCGGTCAAAGATATCTTCGAGCGTACCGTATTCGACGATCTCGCCGGCATACATGATCGCGACCTTGTCGCAAAAGCTTGCAACGATGCCGAGATCGTGCGTGATCATCAGAATCGAGGAGTTCAGAGAATCCCGCAGTTCCTGCATCATGTCCAGCACCTGCGCCTGGATCGTAACGTCCAGCGCGGTCGTCGGCTCATCGGCGATGAGAAGCTCGGGACGGCACGCGATCGCAATCGCGATGATGACGCGCTGCTTCATGCCGCCGGAAAACTGGTGCGGATATTCGTCCTGCCTCGCCGCAGGAATGCCGACCATTTCGAGGATCTCGCCGACGCGCTTTCTGAGTTCTTCCTTCGGCATTTTGCCTTCGTGCAGCGAAAGCACCTCGCCGATCTGTTCTCCCACGCGATACACCGGGTTCAGGCTCGTCATCGGGTCCTGAAACACCATGGAGATCTGCTTGCCGCGAATCTTTCGCAGCTCGTGGTTTTTCATCTTCAGCACGTTTTTACCGTGGAACAGGATCTCGCCTTCCACGCGGGAAACGTACTGCGGGAGCATGTTCATGATCGAAAGCGCGGTCGTCGTTTTGCCTGCGCCGGTCTCGCCGACGAGCCCGAGCGTTTCACCCTTGTTCAGCGTCAGCGATATGCCGTTGACGGCTTCGGACACTTCCTTTCCGACCACGTAACGAACCTTAAGGTCCTTGATTTCCAGCAGTTTTTCGCTCATGCTCATGCCCTCCCTTTCAGTTTCGGGTCAAAGCCGTCGCGCAGCGCGTCGCCGAAAATGTTGATCGCAAGCGCTGTCAGCGCAAGGAACATGCCCGGGAACATGACCAGATACGGATAGAACTGATAATCCTGCAGACCTTCCGCAAGCATTGCGCCCCATTCCGGCGTCGGCGGCTGTGCGCCGAGACCGAGGAACGACAGCGTGGAGCCGAGCAGAATCATGTATGAAACGTTCATGGTAAACTGGATCAGTATCTGCGAGATCACGTTCGGCACGAGATCGTGCAGCATGATCCGTCCGTGGGATGCGCCCTGCGCCACCGAAGACTCGATGAACTCCTGACTTGCAACGCTCAGTGCCGCCGCGCGCAGCGTTCTCGCAAATCCGGGCGTTGCGCCGAACGCAAGCGCAAAGATCGTCTGCGGTATGCCTACCCCCAGGCCTGCGATGATCGCAAGCGTCACCAAAAGCGACGGCATCGCCATCCAGATATCGAGGATGCGGCAGATGATGTTGTCCACCTTGCCGCCGAAATACGCCGCCGCTACGCCGATCGTCGTGCCGAGGATCGCTGCGATGGTAGCGGATCCGAAGCCGATCAGAAGCGAGATGCGCGTGCCGTGGATCGTTCGGGCAAACTGGTCTCTGCCGTACTTATCCGTTCCGAACCAATGGCTGCTGTTCGGACGCGTGAAACGGTCCAGGATGTTCTGATCGACCGCCTTCGAATACGGAATGATCAGATCCGCAAAGATCACGATCAGGATCAGCAGCAAAAGGATCGCCATAGCGAAGATCGCGCGTTTGTTATGGATCAGCCGGAGGAAAAGCTCCTTCCAGATGCTGTTGCCTCTTGTCTTTTTCATTTATGCCACCTTCTTCCCTGCCGCGGCATGCTTTTTGGGCTTTTTGGCGCTCACGGCGAAGCGTCCTTTGAGACGCGGATCGACGACGGCATATAAAAGGTCAACGATCAGCATCATGATCAGGAAGAACAGCGCAAGGAACACCAGCGCGCCCATGACCTCGGGAATATCCTTTCGCTGAATGGCGGTAACGATCATCACGCCCAGTCCGGGGATCGTGAACACCTGTTCCACGACGATCGCGCCGCCCATCAGCGCAGACAGCGTTGTGCCGGTGATCGTGATCAGCGTAAGCGTTGAATTGCGGAACGCATGTTTCCATGTGACCGCCGCTTCCGAACAGCCCTTTGCGCGGGCAGTGCGGATATAGTCCTGACGGATGCTGTCCAGCATGACGGAGCGGGTATACCGGAGATAGCTTGCGGTATTGCCGAGCGCAAGCGTAATCGTCGGCAAAACCCACGCAAGCCATCCTCCCTTAGTGACGCCGCCCGCAGGGAACCAGCCGAGCTTGGAGGAAAACTCCAGAAGCAGCAGCAGTCCCAGCCAGAAGATCGGAATCGCGCCGAGGCCCATCGACAGAACCGAAAGGATATGATCGCCGATGGAATACTGCTTTGTGGCGCAGAACACGCCGAGCGGGATGCCGATCAGGATAGACAGTCCGAGACTCAAAAGTGACAGTTTCAGCGTATACGGGAACCGGGACATGATTTCTTCCATAACACCTCGGTTTGTGTAGTAGGAATTCCCGAAATTTCCCTGTACCGCGTTTTTCAGCCAGTTGAAATACCGCACCGGCAGCGGATCATAGAAACCGAGTTCACGGTTCAGATTTTCAACCTGTTCCTCCGATACGTCGGTTCCGAGAATGATGCGTGCGGGTTCCACAGGCGTGATGTTGATAAGCAGAAATACCAGTGCCGTAACGATCAGCATGGTCGGTATCATCAACAGGATGCGTTTGATCACGTATTTCAGCATAATGTGTTCTCCATTCCGCAGAGTCGTTCGGGCAGTCGGATCGCCCGAGGTTGCAGTCAATCGGAATCGTCCCGAAACTCCGGCGTGCTTTGCGGCACGCCGGAGCTCTTTTTTGCATCAATTACTCTTCCCAGGAAGCGTAGCAAACCTTGGACCAACCGCACAGCGGTTCAAGATCCATGCCGGTGAGACCCTTCGTTGCGAAATAGTAGGTGTTGTTCTGGAACATCGGAACATACAGGCATGCGTCGAGCGTCATCTTGTTGATCGTCTCGAGATAGCCGCGCTGCGTTGCCGCATCGGGCGCCGCGATTGCGCCGAGGCACAGGAGATCGAGGTCTTCGGTGGTGTACTGCGCCGCGTTATATGCGCCGTCGGAGCGGAACAGACCCCAGATAGCCGTTGCGGGGTTCGCGAGGCTGACGGTGTACTCGTAGTAGCACATATCGTAGTCATACGTTGCCGCGCGGGAATATGCCGTTGCGGTATCAACGCCGTCCATGCGCACATTGATGCCTGCCGCGGTCAAAAAGCCCTGTACACTGGTCGCCCATGCAGTGGTCTTCGCTGCGGTGGTGCTGTACATCAGACCGATCGGTTCGCCGTTATAGCCGGCTTCCTTCAGCAGTTCCTTTGCCTTTTCCACGTTGTACTCATACTGCGGAACTTCGGTGGTAAAGCCCTGCGCGTCGGACGGGAAGATCGAGATCGCCGTGTCCGCAAGACCGCCGGTGCATGCGAGATTGACCTGATTTGCGTCGATCGCGTATTCGATTGCTTCACGGACCTTCTCGTTTGCCAGAACGCCCTTCTTGGTGTTCATCATCAGAGAAGTGGTGCTGGAGATCGTGACCGGACCGCCGACATAATTTGCGTTGTCCATAAAGAAGTTCTTGTCCTCGATCGTGGTGCAGACGTACATATCGAGGTCGCCGTTCTGCAGCGCAACACGCGCCGCGGTCATATCGCTCATAACGGTGTAGTTGATCGTCTTGATCTTGGGCGAACCGCGCCAGCCTTCTTCATACGCAGTCAGAACCATGCCCTGACCCGGTTCCCAGCGGTCCAGCTTATATGCGCCGGTGCCGACGATCGTTTCGCGTGCTTTGTCGCCGTACTGTTCGACCAGCTTCTTGTTCACGATGCTCATGCTCGCCGTTGCAAGCAGCGCGGGAAGACGCGGTGCGCTGTACTGGTTGGTGACTTTGACGGTGTAATCGTCCACCTTCTGAACGTCCGCGATGAAGCTGACGCGCATCTGGGTGACTGCGGAAGCACGCATGCGGTTCAGCGAGAACACGACGTCGTCCGCATTGAGGATATCGCCGTTCTGCCACTTGACATTCTGACGGATGTGGAAAATGTACTCGGTGGAGTCGGGATTCACTTCGAAGCTCTCGCAAAGAGAAGGCTGCGGATTCTCGTAGTCGCCGTTGACGATCTCGAACAGATTGTCGTAAATCTGATACATGACCGCCATGTCATAGGTGCTGGTGCTGTAATGCGGATCCAGATGCGTCGGCTCCTGATACAGCTGCAGATTGATGTCCGTACGCGGACCCTTCTGCGCTTCCGTCTTGTTGCCGCTGCAAGCCGCGAACAGCATCAGAACTGCCAGCAGCAGAGCGAACATGGTTACCATCTTCTTCATTGTGTTTGATCTCCTTCCTGATTGTCTTCGATGTTATTTCATCGCACACTGCCGTCGGCAGCGAGCGCGGAAATCTGTTCCTCCGTATAGCCTGCGTTTTTGAGCACTTCGTGCGTGTCTGCGCCGAGCGCCGCGCCGGGCTTTGCCGGACGAATCGCATAATCGGAAAACTGCACCGGAATGCTCGGAATCAGCATCTCTTTTCCGTTTGCAAACATGACCGGCTCCAAAAAACCGTTCTCGAGCACCTGCGGATCCCGGCTGACCTCCGCTCCGCTCAGAACCGGCGCATACACCATGTCCCTTGCGCGAAGTTCGCGCATCCAGTGCTCGCGCGGCTTTTGCGCGATGATGCGTTCCAGCCGCAGCGCAAGTTCCTCCGCCACCTCGTAATAGCGCAGCGCGCCCTGCGTCTGATAGCGCGGATCGTCGCGGATGTCGTCCAATCCGAACACGTCGCAGGCAAGCTTGAAATGCTGCACATAGTTGAACGCGAGGCACAGCCACTTTCCGTCGCTGCAGCGATAGGCGCGATAGAACATGTTGTAGTTCCATTTCTCCGGCAGCGGCACGACGTCGCCGACGGTTTCCGATGCCGGCATGATGTTTCTGCCGTTTGCCCACACGCCCGAATGCAAAAGCGATGTGCTGACCATCGTGCCGTGCCCGGTCGATGCGCGTCCGAGCAGCGCCGCAAGGATGCCCGCCGTGAAATACCCGGCGCAGAACAGATCTCCCATGCCGTAGGCAGGCTCGTAAAGCCGTCTTGAATCGTCGAGGTGTCCGTCCAGCAGTGCGCCGCTTCTGCTCCAGAAGCCAGACATGTCATAGCCCGGCAGATCGACGTCCGGTCCCTTATAGCCGTATCCGCAAAAATGCGCGTATACAAGCCGCGGAAACCGTTCCTTGAGCGTTTCGTAGTCCAGTCCGGCGCGCACAAGGCTTTTGTAACGAATGTTGGTAACAAGCACGTCTGCGGTTTCGAGCAGCCGCAAAAAAGCCTCTTTTCCGCCTTCGGTCTTGATGTTGATGCACACGCTCGCCTTATTGGAATTGCAGTTCGTAAACGCGTAGGATTCGGGTTTCAGCGTCGGCATTGCATCCTGATAGCGGGTCGTATCGCCGGTATGCGTTTCAACCTTGATGACCCTCGCGCCCATATCCGCAAGCACGCGCGCCGCGGAAGGCGCTGCAACGACCGTGGAAAAATCGACGACGGTATAGCCGGAAAGCGTCAGTTCCCTCTCTTCCATGCGGGTTTACCTGACAAGCTGCGGAAGTCCCAGCATCTCTCGCGCTTCCGCGGGCGTCGCCGGTTCGTTTCCGTATTCACGGACCACACGCGCCGCGCGGGCAACGAGCATCTCGTTTGTGGCTTTCACGCCGCGCGCATAGTAAAGGTTGTCCTCGAGACCGACGCGCAGATGTCCGCCGAGCGCAAGCGTGGTGAACATCAGCGGCAGGTGCGATTGTCCGATGCCCGTGCAGGACCACATCGCGCCTTCCGGCAGCTGACGGACGAGATGCACGAGATTGTCCACCGTGCCTGCAGCGCCGCCGAGCACGTTCATAACGAGCTGACACCACACCGGCTCCTTCAGCATGCCGGTCTTGATGTAATGCTTCATGTTCGCGATCATGCCGGTATCGAACAGCTCGATTTCCGGCTTGACATGATTTCTCTCCATGCATTCCGCAAGCTTGGCAAGAAACGGCGGGTCGTTCAGAAAGATGCCCGCGCAGTCCCAGTTGATCGTGCCCGCGTCGAACGAACCGATCTCGATATCCGGGATCGTTTCGAAATGTTCCATCCGTTTTTCGGGCGCAACGAGTCCCGCGGAGCCTGAGGATGTGCAGTTGATGATTACGTCGCAGTCCTCATATGCGCGGATGAGACGGATCGTCTCGCGGAAGCGTTCCGCATCCATCGTGGGCATCTGATTGTCCTCGCGCATGTGCAGATGCACGATCGCCGCGCCTGCTTTCCAGACGCGATACACATCTTCCGCGATCTCTTGCGGGGTCGTCGGCAATGCCGGGTTCTTGCTCTTCGGCGTACCCGTTCCGGTCATGGCGCAGGAAATGATTGTTTTGGTTGCCATTGCTTCATCCTCCTCAGTCTTCGTCTATAATTGCTACGGGTCTGACCCATCCCGCACTGCCGCGGTCGATCTTGATCGGGAAGCCGATGAACCGGAATCCGAACGGCGGCAGCTTGTCCAGATTGACGAGTTTTTCCATCTGGAAATAGCAGCAGTCCATGCCCGCCTTATGTCCTTCCCAGATCACGCTGCGATCGCCGGTCGCCTTGAACCGTTCCGCTTCGGTAAACAGCGGCGGATCCCAGCTCCACGCATCCGTACCGACGAGATGAATTCCCTGCGACGCAAGCCACAGCGTGCCTTCTCTGCCTGTTCCGCATCCTTTTTTATAATAATCGGAAGTGCCCCATGCTTCGTGCGCATTGGTATGCACCAGCACAATATCGCCGGGTTTCAGCTTGTAGCCCACGCGGTCAAGGTATTCGATGTAATCCCTGCTCGTGAGCAGATACCCGTCCGGCTTATCGGAAAAGTCGAACATGACGCCGTCGCCCATACCCCATTCCAGCGGGAATTGATCGATCGACCATGCAGGCTCTCCGTGGTTCATCGTCGGATGGAAATGCAGCGGCGCGTCCATATGCGTTCCGGTGTGTGTCGTGAACGCGGCAAACTCCGACGCCCAGCCGTATCCGTCCGGAAGATCCTCGCGGGTGATGCCCGGAAAGCTCTTCAGCGTCGAATCAATGGAAACGTCGCTGCCGTGGTCGATGTAATAGATTTTTGCGATCTGTCCTTCCGGTTCAACCGGCAGATCCGAAACGGTCGTTACGCTTAAATCAATGAGTTTCACAGGGTTCGGCTCCTTTTGATAAAAATGAAAAAATCACGCATTTATTCAAATATTATGTATATATTTGTACAATAAAATTATAAATTGCACCGTGTATTGCCGCAACGTACAGTATTCTTTTCCCGTCAAATAATTGACAATATCCGAATAATGTCAATTATTTGACACCTTCTTTACACTGTGCATTGCCCGTTCCATGCTGTCTGCGCTATAATGGTATCGGATAAAAATACATTCGGAGGAGTGTTTTATGAGCGATCTCAAAGGCAGATATGCCGTTGTGACCGGCGGCGCGCGCGGAATCGGCGCAGCCGTTGTAAAGCGTTTCGTTGCGGAAGGCGCGGCGGGCGTGGCGATCTGGGACTATGACGAAGCTGCGGCAAAGGAAACCGCCGCGCTCTATCCGGGCGGCCGTGTTCTTGCGTTCCGCTGCGACGTTTCCGACCGGGAAAACGTCAGACGCTGCGCGGAGCAAACGGCGCAAGCTTACGGCCGCATCGACATTCTGGTCAACAACGCGGGCATCTGCCGCGACGCTTTGTTCGTGAACATGTCTGAAGATCAATGGGATAAAGTCCTGCGCACGAATCTGAACGGCACCTATTACTGCACCGCCGAAGTCGTTCCGGGCATGATCGCTTCCGGATACGGAAAAATCATCAACATTTCCTCCTCCGCCGCGCACGGCAATGTCGGACAAGCCAACTACTCGGCGTCCAAGGCAGCGATCCTGGGGCTGACCAAGACGCTTGCGCGCGAGCTTGCCGCAAAAGGAATCACCGTCAACGCCGTCTCTCCCTGCTTCATCGAAACCGATATGATGAACGGGATCCCGGAAGCGCTTTCTCAGACAATCCTCCGCATGATTCCCATGCGCCGCATGGGAACGGCGGACGAGCTCGCAGGCGCGGTGCAGTTTCTGGCATGCGACGATTCACGGTTCGTGACCGGCATCGAGCTTCCGGTCAACGGCGGCATGTTCACCTGATCTCTTCCGCAGCAAACGAAAGAGCCGTCCGGCGGTTCGTCGGGCAGCTCTTGAACAGCAGGGATTATTCCTTTGCAATCGGATGACTCACGCAGAGCCGTTCGAAGATCGTGCGCAGTTCCGAAAGGAAGCGATCGGCGTCCATATCGGCGAGATGATCGGTCTCATAGGACGTCAGCGCATACGGCAGCGCGCCGGCAATGAAGCTCGCGATGACCTGTGCATCAATCTCCGTTTCGATCCCCTTTTCGCGGTCGAACGCCGCTTTTTTGAGAAGCGCGTTGCGGATCTGCGCCACAAGAATGTCCGTGTACGGCTGACGGGATTTGCTGTTCAGTATTCGCTTCACCATCTTCGGATGCTCCTCATAGTTTCTGAGATAGCTGCGGCAAATATTCAGGCAATACTCCGCCATCGTGATATCCCTCGGATCGGCGTTCTGCTGCAGATTGGTATTTCGCTGGATGTTGTTCATCACGTATGCAAAGAATGCGTACTTATCCGCGAAGTGCTTATAGAACGTCGCTCGGCGGACCATGGCTTTTTCGCACAGATCGCCGACCGTGATATCTTCGATCCACATGGTTTCGGACAGCTCATAAAAAGCCTCTTCCAGCGCTCTTCTGGTTTTGTGCTTGCGCAGATCTGTTTTGCCCGACTCTCTGACGTTCGCGGGCATCGCTTCCTGCATTTGCTTTTGTTCGACCATGCCGATCACCCTCTTTTCCGCCTGCGCGGAGATGTATAGTCTTATATGTATTATATCGCGGTTGAGTCATGTTTGTCAAATCATGCTCGCCCGAACAACCAATTCGATTCAGGAGGAATGAACCATGGCATTTCAATTCGGTTATCCGGAAACAAAACCCGTCGGCACCGGAGGCAGCGGACCGCTCTTTTCGGGCAAGCGTTGTTTTGTGACCGGCGCATCCTCCGGCATCGGCTTCGGACTGGCGCAGCGGCTGCTTGAGCGCGGCGCGGAAGTCTGGATCTCCAGCCGGAACGAAAGCCGCATCCGCGCGGCATATGAAACGCTCTCCGCGCTCGGTCCGGTGCATTGGGCGGCGATAGACGTGTGCGACGCCGATGCGATCGCACAGTATCTCGATGAGATGGCAGCGTCCGGTCCCGTCGACTATGTCTTTGCAAACGCGGGCGTCAGTGCGGCACATTCATTTGAAAAAACGACGCGTAAAGAGTTCGACCGCGTGCTCGAACCGAATCTGTACGGCGTATTCAACACCGATCAGGCGGCGATTCCGCATATGCTTTCACAGGGATACGGACATATTTTGAACGTATCCTCCATGGAAGGCTATTTTGCCAACGGATACCATTCTGCCTACATCACGTCCAAGTTTGCCGTGTTCGGTCTGACCGAATCGCTGCGCTATGAATATGCCGACCGCAACATCCGGTTTTCCGTGATCTGTCCCGGACCGGTCGTTTCCAATATCTGGGGACGCGACGCCGAAGGCAATATTCATACCGAGCGCAAAGCGCCGCCCGAATCGCTTACCGAAGTGCAGGCGGCGGACGAGATCCTTGCAGGCATTGAAGAGGAACGGAACATCATTCTCGTCACCGATACCGCTCGTACATCCTGGCAGAAACTGCGCGAAGCCCCCGCTTCCGCAGATCGGTTTGCCATGCATTACACGGCGGCAAACCGTGCCGTTGCGCAGTATCTCGAACAGCAAAGGTGACCTCCTATACAAACATACACACGCGCACACCGCCGTTTTCCGGACCGCATCCGTAAACGGCGGTGTGTGTTTCAACGGAAAACGTCTTTTCCGACTTTTACATCAGCGCTGTTCTGCTTTTCGAATATAAAAAAGTCCGCCCATACGGCGGACTTTTCGGTATATCGGATCTTTCTTACATCAGCTTGCGGAACATTGCTTCGAACTCGGCGAGCGTTGCGGGACGCGGATTGCCCGGTGCGCAGGCGTCTGCCGCTGCGGATTCGCACAGGAACGGAAGGTCCTCTTCCCTGAGCTTTTCGAGCTTTGTCGGAATGCCGACGTCCACGGAAAGCTGACGGACCGCGTCGATCGCCGCCTTGCGGTAGGTCGGCTGATCCATGCCCTCGGTGTTCACGCCGAACGCTTCCGCGATCGCCTTGAACTTTTCGCCGGTCGCTTCCTGATTGAACTCCATGACGATCGGCAGCATCATCGCGCAGGC
>CAMORL010000018.1 GCA_946623765.1 uncultured Clostridia bacterium | reverse complement strand
AATCAGTTCTTCTTTGGTATAACCGTTTTGTCCGTATTCGGAATGGATTTCATCCGTTAAATTACTGTTGCATCCGGCAAAAGAAAACAACAGCATACAAATGACAGCAAAGAATAAGCAAAAACGCTTCATTGAAACCTCCTAGTTTTATTCAATAGTTCACATTCGGAAGATCCGGGGGGTCGGTGACCGCTGTCCATTCGATCCCGGAAAGATTCAGTTTCTGTATCAGTCCGTCGGAACTGTCGAATGGACCGATCACATTGTCGTCTGTCGTATCAAGCGCATAATAGCAAAGGTTCCGTGCTTCTTTCTCGTGATCGGTTATAAATACGTCGGCAGTTCGGATGCCTTCGAGCAGGATATAAGGTTCTCGAATACAGAATCCGGTTACAAAGAAGCGGGGGATCATCGTACACCATGCGTGTTCGCCGGCCTTTTTTGAAATTTGGATGCAATGCGAATTGGTACGCACAAGATCATACGTCCCATAGATGTTCACATCCCAATCGCCGCGAAAGCTGCCGACCATACGATCCGTGAAAAAGGAACAGCCGCACAGAGTCAATATCAGCAGGCAGCACAGTATCGAACGAAATCCGAATCCCGAGACGATCCTTTTCATTGCTTTGGTTCTCCGAATAAAACATTCAAAGAATTCAGCGCGCGCCGACCGGCGATCGTGTTATGGAAGGCTTCCTGCTTGAGAAGCTTGCTGTGATAACCTTCCAGTTCATGGAACAGTTTCGCTTCTTCGATCTTCGGCAGCTTTCCGGATTCCAGAAGACGAACCGCTTCGGGAACGGCGGCGTCACCGAGATCATAGAGCAGATAATCGCAGTCGATCTTGTTCGTTTCAAGTCCCTGTTCTGCCCTCTGAATGTACGAATCCACATTATACCGTGCGATCCTTCCGCGCACGTTCAAGAACGGTACGGCAAGCAGCAGCGCGCAGGTCACCACCAGCATAACGGGGAAGACCCGAATGCGGCCAAACCACTGTGCAAGGATCGACAGCAGAAACCCGATCGCAAGAAGAACCATGATGCAGGAGGTAAAGAGACGCAAAAACGTCAGGTCGTAGCTCTTGATATACAGCACCATCTTCGAAAGCGCGGTAGCGATCAAAATAAGAGTCGCAAGTGCAAGCAGCGTATTGGATATCTTCCGAAGGATGACGGAGAGCACGGAAGCGTCCTTTGCAAAGATCTGAAACGCCGCACTGAACGCCGCATTGATAAAGGCGACGACGCACAGTTCAAAGAATCCGGCGCGCGCGTACTCTGCAAACGTGTATTCCGAAGGAAGCACACCGGAAAACGCGCTCATGTAGACGCCCCACTGCGAGAAGAAAAACAGTCCGTAGATGATCAGAAGCGTCAGCGTCGGGATCAGAAAGATCACGGCAGGGACTTTTTTAAGCCTGTTTCCGATGGATTCTGCTCTTTGGACGGAAGAGAATTGCGGCAGTCTGTGATCTTCGGAGGAACGGAATGCGCTGAACAGCAGCGCCGCGCACGGCACGGAGATCATCACCTTCAGGATCGCTTCCGGAATATCCTCCCAGTTGAAATCGATATGGATAAGCTCCTTGAAATTTGCATCAAATGACAGCAGCGCGATCGCGATAACACCGAGGACGAGTGCAGCGCCGACGCCGATCAGTACGAACAGGATGTTTCTGCCTACACGCTTCGAACGAGTATTCCAATGAAACAGCGTCAAAAAATACTTCGTGAACGAAATGAAAGGGTAGATGAAAACCGATTTTACCGCGTCCAGCAAAAAGGTGCCTGCACACAGAATTCGCGTATGATTCGCAAAAAGCGACAGGGCAAAGATTGCGTATACAAGAATCAGCGCGTTGCCGTAAATGAATGCGTTTGAAAAGAAGATGCCGTTGATCCATACGTGCGCGGAAAAGACGATGCCGCAAAGGTATGTGACGATCGTGACAGCATTCGGCTTTGCGCCTTTGAGCAGGCCCGTGATCAGCGTGATTGTAAAGAGGGCGGAAGCAGTGATCCAAAAGAGGAGTGCTCTTTCGTGAAAAACGGACGTCCAGAGAAGATATGCGGAAACGGTAAGGAGGATTGCATAACAAAAGGAAACAGCACGCTCCTTGATCGGTTCTTCAGAATTCGTTTGTGGGATCGATAATTGTTCCATAATCGTTCCAACGGCTCCTTTCTTTCGATTTCTCAGTTTGTTGTACGGTCGGTGCGGGATCCGGTTCGAATACAAGAATATCGCCGACTTCGCAATTGAGCGCTTTGCAGATCGCGTCGAGCGTAGAGAAGCGGATCGCCTTTGCCTTGTTGTTTTTCAGAATGGAAAGGTTTGCAAGCGTGATGCCCACTTTGTCCGATAGAGTGTTCAGCGACATCTTGCGCTTTGCCATCATAACGTCAAGATTTACGGTAATCATAGCGCCACCTCAGATCGTTGCGTCGTTTTCCTCTTTGAGTTCGGTACCGCGGCGAATGACCTGTCCGACGACACGAACCACAAAACCGAGAAACAGACCGACAAAGGAAACGAACAAAGCACTGTATAAGAATGTGAATGTCAGCGGAAACGCAAGAAGACCCGCAAAGATGGAGGACCAGGATATCATCCGCAGAAGCGTTCCGCTTTGCGTGGTAAAGATACGATCCTTGCGCACATTTTGCAGCAAAAGAAAGAGACAGACGTCGGCAAAAAGAACGAGAATCAGAATCAGATATGACAAGACATAGTTCAGAATCATCCATTGATGCGCGCTTGCGACGCTTGCGATCTTCTGCGCGTCGGAAATCGGAAGGATTACGCACAGCGCGACCACCGAAAAGAATCCCAACACGCAGAACAGATAAGAAAGAATCAGGGAAAAGCGTTTCATACGAACCTCCTTTTCCCTGATTCTATCACAAAATAAGCGAATGTCAATATGAAATTATCGAAAAACAATATTATTTACACGTTAATCAAATAATCAGTCTTTTAGCGTGGTCCGATAAAAAGTCGCATACAATCCGTTTTGCCGAACGAGTTCGTCGTGCGAACCGCGCTCCCGAATGCCGAGCTTATCGATGACTACGATCTCGTCGGCGTTGCGCACGGTGGAAAGACGATGCGCGATGATCAGCGTCGTACGGCCTTCGGAAAGCTCGTCGAAGCTCTTCTGAATATCATATTCGGTAACGGTATCGAGCGCAGAGGTCGCTTCGTCAAGGATCAGGATCGGAGGATTTTTAAGGAACAGCCGCGCGATGGAAATGCGTTGCTTCTGTCCGCCGGACAGCTTCACGCCGCGTTCGCCGACTTCTGTCTGATACTGATCGGGGAACCGCATGATTTCCTCATGGATATGCGCGCGAATTGCCGCCTGTACGACCTCTTCGTCTGTCGCATCCAGACGCCCGTAACGGATGTTTTCAAGGATCGAACCCGCAAACAGAAATACGTCCTGCTGAACGATGCCGATGTTTTTGCGCAGGGATTCCTGTGTATAATCGCGGATATCGACGCCGTCAACGAGGATCGCGCCGTCCTTGACGTCATAGAAACGCATCAAAAGATGGCAGAGTGTCGTTTTTCCGCCGCCGGAGGGACCGACGAGCGCAAGCTTTTTGCCCGGCTCGATGGTCAGATTGACGTGGGAGAGGACTTCGCGGCCGCCGTCGTAATGGAATCCGACGTCCCGGAACTCAATTTTGCCGTTCACATGATCGACCTCTATTGCGTTTTCCCGATCCAGGATTTCGCTCTTCGTATCAAGGATCTCCAGGAAGCGCGTAAAGCCTGCCATGCCCATCATATACTGTTCGAAGAAGCTCGCAAATCGTTTCAGAGGCGATGTAAACGCGGATACGTAGAGCATGAAGGTAATGAATGTCAGCGAACTGAAACCGGCTTTTTTTACGATCAGAATGCCGCCGACCAGCAGCACGACGACATTAAACAATGCAATGAAAAAGTCCGTGCCGCTGTTGAACACCGCCATTGCCTTATAGAACCGGTCCTTTGCGTGCAGGAACTGGTTATTTCCTTCTTCGAACTTTTCAATTTCATATCGCTCATTGGCAAAGGCTTTCGCTACGCGCGCGCCGGAGATGGAGGATTCAATGCCGGCGTTGATATTTGCAGTCTGCTCCTTGACCGACTTACTCGTCGATTTCATTGTAAACCGCGCTTTCATCACAAACCAAACGCAAAACGGCATGATGACAAGCATAGCAAGCGCAATGCGCCATTCTATAAAGAACATGGCGATAAATGCACCGACGACGGTCAGCGACGAGATCAGAAGGTCCTCAGGACCGTGGTGCGACAGCTCCGAGATTTCGAAAAGATCTGTCGTTGCGCGGGCGAGAAGCTTGCCGGTACGAATCTTGTCGTAAAAGCTGAACGGCAGCGTCTGAATATGCGAAAAGATATCGCGCCGCATATCCGCCTCGACGCGCACGCCGAACAGGTGACCCCAGTAGTTCACGATATACAGCATGATCGTGCGGACGATATATGCCGCAAAGATCGCGCCGATGAGAACCGCGAACACGGTAACAAGATGCCGGGAACCGGTCTGCTCGATCTCCGGGAATATCTTTTTCATAAGATAATTGGTAAGCAGGGGGAAAGCGACATCGATTCCCGCGACAAGCGTCGCGCAGCCGATGTCCAAAAGAAACAATCCGAGATGCGGCTTATAATACCGCGCAAAACGTTTGATCTTATTCATGTCTATATCTTACATGATTCGCTTATTTTTGTCCATATCGCGGAAGCAAGAATATGTCGGATTTCTCACGCATATGGTAAACCAAAAGGAGAATCGGGAGGTTTCTATGGACAGAACAGCTCTTTATCACGATATGATGGAGCGTACGCAGGGCGATATCTATTTCGGGGTCATCGGTCCTGTACGTACGGGAAAATCGACGTTTATCAAGCGGTTTGCGGAACTTCTGATGGTGCCGAATATCGAGAATGAATTTCAGCGGCAAAGGCTCGTCGATGAGCTCCCGCAGAGCGGCAGCGGCAAAACGATCATGACGACGCAGCCGACGTTCATCCCGAACGAAGCGGCGGAAGTGAAGCTGGACGAAACGTCGACCGCACGGATGCGGCTTGTGGACTGCGTGGGCTTCATGGTTCCGGGTGCGCTCGGTTCGGAGGAGGACGGCATGCCGCGAATGGTCACAACGCCTTGGTTCGACGAGGACATTCCGTTTGAACAGGCGGCGGAAATCGGCACGCGCAAGGTGATAGAAGACCATGCAACCGTCGGGATCGTTGTGCTTACGGACGGTACGATCACGGAGATTGCGCGGGAAAGCTATCTCGATGCGGAACGAAAGTGCATGGAAGCTGTGCAGGATACCGGAAAACCGTATATCGTTCTGCTGAATTCCGCGGATCCGAACGGTGATCTCGCTCTGCGTGCGGCGGATGAGATCGAAGATGCATACGGAATACGACCGCTGATTGTCGATCTGCTGCATCTTTCGGAACGAACGCTGATGAATCTGCTGTCCGAAGTGCTGTATGCGTTCCCGCTGAAGATGATCGAGCTGAACGGTCCGTCGTTTCTGCGTGCGCTGCCTTCGGATCACCCGGTTCTGAAACAGATCATCGAAACGCTCACTGCCTGTGTAAACGACGTACATTGCGTACGCGACGTTCAGCGGATCACAGATGCGTTTTCGGACATGGAACAGTTTCAATCGGCGGAGATTCAAAGCATTTCGCTCGGAACGGGACGCGCAGAGGTCGGGCTGCATCCGAAAGAAGGCGTGTTCTATTCCATTCTGAGCGATGCCTGCGGCATGACGATTCAGAACGATTATGAATTGATGAGCGCGGTGAACGGCTTCGTGACGGCGAAAAAAGCGTATGATCGGCTGTCCGCAGCGCTTGACAAAGCGATGCAGACCGGTTACGGTATCGTTGAGCCGGATCCGGATAAGATCGAGATTTCGGAACCGGAGATATTCAAAAGCGGGTCAAAGTACGGCGTACGGCTGCATGCAAAAGCGAGCGGACTGCATCTGATCCGGGTCGATATCGAGAACGACATCGAGCCGCTGATCGGAACGGAACAGCAGAGCAAGGATTTTCTTGTCTACCTCAACGAAAACGGGGAAGGGGACGACTATCTGAATACCAATCTTTTCGGAAAATCTTTGTATGAGCTGATCTCCGACGGTATGCAGGGGAAGGGCACAAACATGAACGAACAGGTACAGGAGAAGCTGCACACTGCACTGCAGAAGATCGCAAACGACGGCTGCAGCGGCATGATCTGTATTATGCTCTGAAAAATGCGCAAACTAAGCTCGGTCGATTGACCGAGTTTTTTTGTCCGGAGGAACATATGCGCACCGATCTGGCGATGGAATCGAAAACGAGGGTAAACAATCTCAGCGGCGTCCGGGAAGAAAACGAAACCGTCAAAGGAATCGGAATTACCAGAATTGACGTGCTGAATCAGAATGCATCCGATCTATTGGACAAACCGATCGGAAGGTACGTTACTTTGAAGGCGGAGCCTATGGACTTTGCGGACCGGGACCGGAGATCCGATATTGCCGTCGTGCTGTCGGACGAATTGCGTGCAATCGCAAAAAATGCTTCGAACGCGATGATCGTCGGACTCGGCAACCGTTTTGTTACCGCAGACGCGCTCGGCACGAAAACAGCGGAGTATGTACTGGTAACGCGTCACGTACACATGCACATGGCGGATCTGCTGCCGAAAGGAACGCCTGTCACAAGCTCTTTTTGTGCGAACGTACTCGGTGTGACCGGGATGGAAACGGCGGAGGTCGTATCGGCGCTGACCGAGAAGATCCGTCCGGATACCGTCATTCTGATCGACTCGCTTGCGGCGGCAAGCGCAGAGCATATCGGTTGTGTGATCCAATGCAACGACAGCGGAATTGCCCCGGGATCCGGCGTCGGAAATTTCAGGACCATGCTGACGAGCCGATCGCTCGGGATTCCTGTCATTGCGCTCGGCGTACCGACGGTTGTCAGCGCTGAAACGATCGTCAGAGAAAGCGGATGCGTCTCGAAAAACGACGCTGCAATCAGGGATCTGATCGTTGCGCCGAAAGACGTCGATGCGCTGATCCGCGATCTTTCCCGCGTACTGTCCGATGCGATCAATCTGATGCTTTTCGGTGACAGCTATCCGGAACTGGAAAAATTACTGAGATAAATGGGTGTACCTTCGCATAGTGTGTAGCGGAGGTGCAGTATGAAACATCATCACTACCGAGTTCGTAGGAAAGCAGCAAGACGGAACGGCACGCCGTCTTTGTTTGCGTGGGTAATTCTGATCGCGGCATGGACGGCGGCAGCGGTCTTCGCGGTTACACTGATCGGTCCGGTTTCCGAAGCGAAAGCGGAAGAAGCAGAGCCCGTTCCGGCTTTTTCGGAACAAAGCGTGACGCTTCCGAGTTTGGATGTTTCCCTGAAAGCATCAATGCGCTATACGCTTCCTGTCCGACCGCTGCGTTCGGACAAGCCGACGGTTCTGATCTACCACACACATACGACGGAGGCATATACACAGACGGAAACAGACCGCTACAGGGAATCGTCCGAATGGCGGACGACGGATCCGACGCAAAACGTTATAGCGGTCGGAGAAGTGTTGAAGGAGATTCTCGAACGTGATTACGGATTCACGGTGATTCACGACACGACAAATCACGAGCCGCCGAAACTCGCGAGCGCATATGATCGCAGTCTGATAACCATGGAGCGATACCATGCGGAATACCCGTCGATCGTACTTTTCATCGACCTGCATCGCGACGCATACAAGACGGACAAAGCGCCGTGCGATTATCTGACGATCGACGGCACGGAAACGGCAAAGCTGATGCTTGTCGTCGGAAAGGGAGAGAAGTATACGGACAAGCCGTATTACGACTCAAATATCGCATTTGCGGAACGGATCACGGAACATCTGAACGGCATCATGCCGAAGCTCTGCAGACCGGTCCGTGAAAAGCCCGGAAGATACAATCAGCATGTCGCGCCGAACTGCATTCTTGTAGAAGTCGGACACAACGCAAATACGCTTGCGCAGGCAAAAGCGGCGATGCCGTATCTTGCGGAAAGCATTGCATTCGCGTTTGATTCGGGGACAATTCCGGGATCCGACTGGGTGCCGAATTGACAACCCGACCGGGAAATGGTATACTATTTGGGAATTATATTGGAGGCACATGCGATAATGGATAAATGCAGGATTGCCGTTGTCGGCGCGACCGGCATGGTCGGCAGAATGTTTCTGAAAATACTGGAGGAACATCGGATCGAAGCGGATTATTCGCTTTTTGCCTCGGCAAGAAGCGCCGGAACGAAGCTTCTGTTTTTCGAGAAAGAATATGAAGTGCAGGAACTGCGCGAAGACAGCTTCAAGGGAAAAGGATTCTCTTACGCGCTGTTTTCCGCGGGGGGAGCGATCAGCGCCGTTTATGCGCCGCTTGCAGCTTCGGCCGGCGCAATCGTGATCGATAATTCCAGCCAGTGGCGCATGGATCCGGAGGTGCCGCTAACGGTGCCCGAGGTCAATCCGGATTCTCTGTCCTCTATTCCGAAAGGAATCGTCGCTAATCCGAATTGTTCAACGATTCAGGCGGTTGTGCCGCTGAAGATTCTCGACGACGCATACCGGATCAAGCGGATCGTCTATTCGACCTATCAGGCGGTATCCGGCGCAGGGCAGAAGGGGTATCAGGATCTTGAGGACGGTCTTTGCGGCGCGCTTCCGAAGAAGTTTCCGCATCCGATCGCAGGAAACTGCATTCCGCACATCGACGTCTTCCTCGACAACGGGAACACAAAAGAAGAACAGAAGATGATCGACGAAACACGGAAGATTCTGAACCGACCGGATCTCAGGATCAGCGCGACCTGCGTTCGCGTTCCGGTGTATCACGGACACAGCGAAAGCATCAACGTCGAGTTTGAACGTCCGTTTGAGCTCAATGACGTCTTCCGCATTCTGAGCGAAGCGAAAGGAATCGTCGTTCGGGACGATCCGAAGAACAACGTCTATCCGATGCCGATCGAAGCAGCAGGTACAGATCCGGTGTACGTCGGCAGAATCCGGCGTGACTGCTCGGTCGAGAACGGTTTGAATTTCTGGTGTGTCGCGGACAATATCCGCAAAGGAGCCGCCTTGAATGCGGTACAGATTATGGAACTATTGATGAAGGGGGAAAACAAATGAGCATTTTTACGGGTTCCGCAGTTGCGCTGATTACGCCGTTTCACGACGGTTCCGTCGATTTTACTGCACTGACGAGGTTGATTGAATTGCAGATTGCATCCGGAACCGACGCGATCGTCGCGCTCGGCACGACCGGAGAAGCTGCGACGCTGATGGAGGACGAGCGTGAAGAGGTTATCCGGTTTGTAGTCGAACGCGTTTCGAACAGGATTCCGGTGATCGTCGGAACGGGAAGCAACAACACCGAAGACGCGATTCAAAAAAGCCGCTTTGCAGAAGCGGTCGGAGCGGACGGTCTTCTGATCGTGACGCCGTTTTATAACAAAACAACGCAGGAGGGACTGATTGCGCATTACAGCTCCATCGCAGAACAGGTACGTCTGCCGATCATCGTCTATAACGTGCCCTCCCGTACCGGATTGAACATCAAGCCCGAAACGATGACAAAACTCGTCCGTTCGTGCGAGAATATCGTCGGCATCAAGGAAGCAAGCGGCGATATCAGCCAGATTGCGAAACTTGCCGCGATGTGTCCGGAATGCGACATTTATTCCGGCAACGACGATCAGGTCGTTCCGATTCTTTCGATCGGAGGCAAAGGCGTCATCTCGACGATTGCAAATATTCATCCGGAAGCGATGCATACCATGTGCGCGTCGTATTTCGAAGGGAACGTTCAGGAAGCGAAACGTTTGCAGCTTGCGTTGCTGCCGCTGCAGCAGGCGGCGTTCTGCGAGGTCAATCCGATCCCGATCAAGACAATGATGGGACTTCTGAAGCTGTGCGATCCCGAAGTGCGTCTGCCTCTTGTTCAGCCGTCCATGGATCATTATGAGCTGATGGAAAACACGCTGCGCGATTACGGCATGATCTGAGGGAACGGTCATGGCACGGTTATTGATCAACGGAGTCGGCGGACAGATGGGTGCAGCGCTTCTGAAAGCGCTGCAGAAGGACGATCACGGGTTTACGGAAGTCTGCGGCGTCGATCCGTTTGTAAAAGAAAAGCTCCTGTTTCCGGTGTTTGCGTCCGCAAAGGAAGTAAACGTTCCGGTCGACGTTGTCATAGACTTTTCCGTTCCGAAAGCGACGGAGGAGATCCTTGCGTTTTGCGAGGCGCATCAGACGCCTGCGGTGATCTGCACGACCGCGCTTTCCGACGGTGTGATCGAAAGAATCAAGGAAGCAAGCAAACGGATACCGGTTTTTCGCTCCGGGAATATGTCGCTCGGCGTCAATCTGATGCGCGCGCTTCTGAAGCAGGCAAGACAAACGCTCGGCGACGCATTTGATATTGAGATCATCGAAACGCATCACAACCGCAAAAAAGACGCACCGAGCGGCACGGCACTGATGCTCGCCGAAGCGATCAAAGAAGCGGACGGCATCGAGCATCCTTTTGTGTTCGGACGCAGCGAAAAGGATCGCTGCAGGCAACCGGGAGAGATCGGTTTCCACAGCATCCGCGGCGGAACGATCGTGGGCGAACACGAAGTGCGTTTCCTCGGTGAAGACGAAGAAATTGCCGTTCGTCACGCAGCGTATTCCAAACAGGTATTTGCCGCAGGCGCGCTGAAAGCGGCACAGTTTCTTCTGACGAAAGAACATGGTTTGTTTTCCATGGAAGACCTTGTTTCGGAATTGATACAGTAAAGGAGAGACTTGTTTGAAGGAACAAAACGCAAATCGCGCCATGCGGGCGGGAGAACGTATCCTCGGGTGGCTTTGGCCGCTTGCATTCGCGATCGTTGCAGGTTATTTCATGTTCAGGCTCGGAATGCGATGCATCCCGGGCTTGTCTGCTGTTTACGCCTGGACCGCGCTCGGATGTCTGATCCTTGTCTATATTGTCTCTGCCGTTGCAGTATTTCGCGCAAAACGAAAGACCGAGTCGATCCGCCTGAAGGAATACCGGGAAAGGATGCTCGAACAGAAAGCGCGTACGGATCGCGGTGAAAACGGACTGTATGCAAGGCTTGTCGGATCCGTCGCATTTTTATATATCCGGATCGCGGCATGCGTGATCCTGTCTCTTTTGACAATCTTTTTTGCAGGAGCCAACGAACAGGATTGGGTCGTCGGCGCTCCCTGCACTGTTATTCCGGTTTTCACACTATGGGGAATTCTGTCGACGCTGCTCTCTTTTACTCTGAAAGAACCGGATGAGCCGATTCGGGATATTCTTCCGAGAGAGCGTTTTCCGAAGATGTATGAAACATTGGATGAAGTGTTTCCGGACGAAAAGCAGCCGCCGCTGATGAACCTCTATGCGTTAGACAATATCGGCGTCGGGAGAACGCACGGCCGAATTCTGGTCGGAGTCGGCGCACTGATCGGCGCTTTCTTGTGCCGTGAGGAATTCAAACAGGTCCTGCTGCATGAAAAAGCACATATTCTTTATGACGACAAGCCGACCGTCCGCGTTCTGAACAAGATATTCCGGAAGTTTCGCGAGCCCTCGTTCAAATGCATTCTTCTGAAACCGGTCGACGTTCTGTTCCTCGCGCCGCTTGCATACGCGGCACAATGTCTCTCGGAATACCGTTATATTTCTTCCGAACGGCAGGAGAAACAGGCGGACCTGTATTCGGTGCAGAACGGAAAGAATGCGGAAAGCGCTGCCGCGCTTGTGAAAACGAATCTCGTTGCACATTATCTGAGATATGAATACGAAGCTGTTCCGTATTATGAGCCGGAAGAGATACCGAAGACGTATGTAAAAAACATGTTCCGTTCGTTCAGGACGGTATGCGTAGAACGGCTTGACTTTTGGATCGATTTGTTCCGGAAAGAGCTTCCCGGGCAGATCGATACGCATCCGACGCTTACGCAGCGGCTGCATGCGCTGAACGATCCGTCCTATACGATTGTATTTGATGATCCGGATCCGGACTATGCGAAGGAACAGGAGGAAATTCTGCGGTTCAACGATGAGGCGGAGACGAATGAAAATGAGGAATCGTATGCCGAAACGCGCCGTGAGCGGTATCTGGAACCGAAAGAACGCGTTGAAAAGTATTTGAGCGACGTAGAGAACGGACAGACCTATACCGCGTTGGAACTCCGTCCGATCATCGACGACTGCCTGACACTGAAAAATGAATCGCTTGCGAAAGAGATCTGCGATCGTGCGATCGCCGCTTCCGAAAACGATCATGAAGCGGCATATGCGTATTACATCAAAGGGCTTTATCTGCTGCATCGTTACGATCCGGAAGGCGTTGCTTATGTGCGTAAAGCTGCCGAAACAAATCAGAACTATCTGGAATCCGCATCGGAGGAGATCGGGCAGTTCTATCGCATGATGGGGATGGAAGAGGAGCTTCGGGATTACCGGCGGTATATCCTTGAACTTGCGCAGAAGAAGATCGACGACAGGGTAGACGATGCGGATTCGCTGAATCCCTCCGATCGGCTGACTGCCGTTCCCACCTTGCCGGAAAGCGAGCTATTGGAGGAGCAAGCATTTATTCTCGACGCGTGCGGGGAAAACATACAGGCGCTTTATCGCGTCAGTAAAAAGCTTTCCGCATCGTTGTCATCGACCGTTTATATCGTCCGATTCCGGACCGAGACGGATCCGAAAACATGCGATGCCTGCATGGAACGGATTTTCCAATACCTGGACGGGCTCGACGGGCAATATTCTTTGTTCGATTACGAATACGCCGAAGAACAAAAGGTTCGTCTCGACCGCATCAAAGGCGCGCTGATCTGGCAAATACCGTAAAGCATCCGATAAACGGAGCAAGTCAAAACGGCTTGCTCCGTTTCTTTTGGAATCCGTATGATTCTTGCGTTTCAAAGGAATGTGTGTTAAGATGTATTTGTAGAAATATAGGATTCGAGGCCGATATGAAACCGTTTGTTCATCTGCATGTTCATACGCAATACAGTCTTCTCGACGGCGCGTCGCGCATTCCGGAACTCGTGAAGCGCGCAAAAGCGCTCGGGCAGACCGCGCTTGCCATTACGGATCACGGCGTGATGTACGGTGTGATCGACTTTTACCGCGCATGCAAGGCGGAAGGAATCAAACCGATTCTCGGCATGGAAGCCTATGTCGCCAAGGGCAGATACGACGCGATCGGCGATGCGCGAGACCGCGATTCGGCGCATCTGATTCTCCTTGCAAAGAACGAGACCGGGTATCGGAATCTGATGTATCTTTCCTCGGAAGCGTTCATTCACGGATTCTATTATAAACCTCGCATCGATTACGATCTTCTTGAAGCGCATCATGAAGGGCTGATCTGCCTGTCTGCATGTCTTGCGGGCGACATTCCGCAATCTTTCCTGCGCGGACAGGATGCGCGCGCATATGAAATTGCAAAGCGCCTGCAATCGATGTTCGGCGAAGATTTCTATATTGAACTGCAGAACCACGGCATTCCGGAACAGCTGGAAGTGCTTCCGAAGCTCAGGACGCTTGCAAAAACGCTCGGCGTCAAAACCGTTGCGACGAACGATATTCACTATGTCAAGAAGGACGACGCCGACGCGCAGGACGTTCTGCTTTGCATTCAGACGCAGCGGTTTGTAGACGAGGCGGACCGCATGCGGATGGAGACGGAGGAGTTCTATCTGAAATCGTACGACGAGATGGCGGAAGCTCTGCCGAACGATCCGGACGCGTTGGACAACACCTGCGAGATTGCCGACAAATGCAGCGTCGAGATCCAGTTCGGCGTACGCCGTCTTCCGCATTTCACTGCGCCGGACGGCATGGCGAACGACGTCTATCTTCGGAAACTGTGCCGGGAAGGCATGCAGCGTAAGATGCCGAACGCCGGGAAGGATGCGCTCGACCGTTTGGAATACGAGCTTTCCGTCGTCGAAAAGATGGGATTCGTCGACTATTATCTCATCGTTTGGGATTTTATTCATTATGCAAAAACGCACGGCATCATGGTCGGTCCGGGCAGGGGCAGCGGCGCCGCTTCGCTTGCGGCATATTTCCTTGATATTACGGACGTTGATCCGCTGAAATACAATCTGCTCTTTGAACGCTTCCTGAACCCGGAACGCGTTTCCATGCCGGATTTCGACGTGGATTTTTGCTATGAACGCAGACAGGAGGTCATCGACTACGTCGGTGAAAAGTACGGCGAAGGACATGTCGCGCAGATCATTACGTTCGGCACCATGGCGGCAAAGGCTGTCGTCCGCGATGTCGCGCGTGTTTTGCGTGTACCGTATGCCGACGCCGATAAACTCGCAAAGCTCATTCCGAATGTTCTGAAGATCACGCTTTCCGAGGCGATTCAGCTCAATGCGGAACTGAAGAACCTGTATGAAACCGACGAAACGATGCGCCGGGTACTCGACCTTTCCATGAAGCTCGAAGGACTTCCGCGGCACAGCTCCACGCATGCCGCCGGCGTTGTGATTTCAGGCGTTCCGCTGAACACCGTCGTTCCGCTGACATGCAATGACGGCGCATTGACCACACAGTTCCCGATGACGACCCTCGAGGAACTGGGTCTTTTGAAGATGGACTTTCTCGGACTTCGTACACTGACGATCATCCGCGACACACTCGATTTTATCAAGCAGCAGGGGAAGCCGGTTCCGGATTTCTCGAAGAACGATTTCGAGGATCCCGAGGTCTGGAAGATGATCGCAGCAGGCGATACGGACGCCGTGTTCCAGCTTGAATCCGGAGGCATGCGTCAGTTTATGATGCAGCTCAAACCGGACTGCTTTGAAGATCTGATTGCAGGGATTTCCCTGTACCGTCCGGGTCCGATGGAACAGATTCCTCGCTATATACGCGGCAAACACGAGGGCAATATCGAATACGCGCATCCTTTGATGGAGCCGATCCTCAAAAACACCTACGGCTGTATGGTTTATCAGGAACAGGTCATGGAGATCGTACGCTCGCTCGCAGGGTACAGTTACGGCAGAAGCGATCTTGTCCGCCGCGCCATGTCCAAGAAGAAGCATGACGTCATGGCACGGGAACGCACGTTCTTCGTTTACGGAACGGACGGCGTCGACGGCGCGATCAAGAGAGGCGTCCCCGAAGATGTGGCGAATCATATCTTCGACGAAATGATGGATTTTGCGTCGTACGCGTTCAACAAAGCGCATGCCGCATGCTATGCGGTCGTAGCCTACCGTACCGCATATCTCAAGCGCTACTATCCGACTGAGCTGTTTGCGGCAACAATCAACGGTTACCGGCAGAATACGGACAGCGTCGCCGCTTACGTTTATTCGGCAAGAAAGCTCGGAATCCGGATTCTGCCGCCGGACGTCAACCGGTCTATGGCGCTGTTCAACGTTGAAGACAACGCTATCCGCTTCGGATTGTCTTCCGTCCGAAACGTTTCCGAAACCGTCATGCGGGACGTCGTCCGCGATCGGAGGGAGAACGGTCCGTTCAAGGATTTCGAGGATTTTGTAAACCGCACGCACGGGCTCAACAAGCGTATGCTTGAGGGCTTGATTTCGGCGGGATGCTTCGACGAAATGGGCTATACCCGAAGCAGCCTTCTGAATGTGTATGCGCAGGCGCTCGACGCTGCGCAGCACGCTCAAAAGGTCCGGGAATCCGGTCAGCTTTCGCTGTTCGATCTGGACTTCGGTTCGTCGCTTGCGGCGCAGTCGACGCTTGCAATCCCGAAATTGAAGGAACTGCCTCATTCTGCGCTTCTCGCTATGGAGCGCGAGGCAACCGGTCTGTATCTGTCCGGACATCCTCTGGACGCCTACGCAAGTGCGCTGACACGGTATCCGTTCACGGTAGCCGATCTTTCGGAAGCGGACGGAACCGGCGCCGTTTCGGACGAAATGACGGTGACGGTCGGCGGCATGCTGACGTCCTGCAAACAGCGCCCTACCAAGAGCGGAAACGGCCTTATCGGTCTCGGCGTACTTGAGGGACATTCCGGATCGGTCGAGCTGATGCTCTTTCCGAAGGTGCTGCAGGCGTGTTCTGCGCAGTTTCACGATGAGAACGTCGTTGAGATCTCGGGACGAATCTCGATCCGAGAGGATCGTGCAAATTCGATCCTTGTCGATTCTGTCAAATCGCTGAAAGACGCGATGCAGACGCTGTATATCCGGCTGCCGTATTTAGACAGCGAGCAGCAGAACCGTGTACGGCGCATTACGCATTCATTCCCGGGCGATACGGCGCTGGTGCTGTTCGATACCGCAAAAAAGATTGCAAAAGGCGCGCCGAAGGAATGGTTCGTCAATCCGAGCGAATCGCTGCTGCGCGCACTGAAAGCGGAATTCGGAGAGGAGAATGTGGTACTGAAATGAAACAAAGCAATCCGTTTCAAAAGAATCAGGAGCTTGTACTTGAAATCACCGGGATAACAAGCGAAGGACAGGGCGTCGGACGATCCGAGGGCGTTGCGTTCTTCGTACCGTTTGCCATACCCGGGGAAACCGTAAAAGTTCATATCATCAAAGTTGAAAAGAAATTCTGCATTGCAAAGATCGTCGACATCGTCAAGCCTTCCGAAAACCGTGCAGAGCCGTTGTGCGAAGCGTTTGAAAAATGCGGCGGCTGCGCGCTCATGCATATGGATTATCGGATGCAGCTGCAGGCAAAAACGCAGATCGTGAAGGATTGTCTCGAACGGCTCGGCGGGTTTTCCGGTATTGCCGTACAGGATACGATCGGCATGGACGATCCGTGGCGCTATCGCAACAAGGGCAGCTTTCCGATCGGCTTTGCGGACGGCGCTGCGGCATTCGGCTTTTATGCGGAACGCAGTCACCGGCTGATCCCTCTGTTCGACTGCCCGATTGAGGATGCGCGCATTACCGCGCTTGCAAGAACCGTTACCGAATGGGCGAACCGCAATCACGTTCGCATTTATGACGAAACGACGGGGAAGGGATGTCTTCGCGCCTGTGTAATCCGCGTGACTTCGACCGGTGAACGCATGGTTGTCGTTGTCACAAAAGG
>CAMORL010000017.1 GCA_946623765.1 uncultured Clostridia bacterium | reverse complement strand
AGAACGCGTACAGACCCATTTCATCGAAATAGTCCAGCGTCGTGGAGAGGATGTACCCCTGCGTACAAAGCAGAAGGAACAGGGACAATTCACGGAGACACGTCATGAACGGCAGCATGAATCCGCTGATGATCGAGGATTTCTGGATCGGGATGATGATGCGGAACATGCGCTTGAACCACGGAATGTCCTGAATGATCGCCGCCTCTTCGATCTCGCCGGACAGCTGCAGCATCGAGTTCAGCGATGCGCGGCTGGCAAACGGGATATACTTCACGGTACCGACGATAATCAGCAGCCAGTAGGTGTTGAACAGGTTGACGTACTTGTTCGAGAACAGAATGAAGAACGCGACGCCGACTGCAATGGAAGGCATCAGATACGGCAAAAACGCGATGTTGTTGACGTAGTTCGCCCACTTCGACCTGCGGTTCTTGCTGACGGCGTAGCCGATCAGGGTTCCGATTATGCCTGCGGTCAGTGCGCAGACGACGGAGACCAGCAGCGTGCCGCCGTATGCGTGCCAGATCGTCTTGTTGTAGAGCATGCCCTGCTGACCGTACATACCGTTCTCGGTGACGTTCTCGGCGGTGGTCCACCACTTGGTCGTCAGGTTCGCGACGTTGCCGGTGTACAGGAAGCTGTAATCGCCAGGATTCGGCAGGAACGTTTCAAACGCAAAGGAGATGATCGGATAAATGCTCGTGAAGAACGTGATGACGATGAAGATCGCGCCGATCACGTATTTTCCGGCTTTGCCGAGGTTGAACCGCGAGATCTGACCGGACTTGCCCGTGACGGTCGTATAGCTCTTGCGGCTCTTTAAGGTGAGCTGGTTTGCAAGCAGGATCGCGACGCCGAACAGCATCATGATAATTGCGAGGATGCTCGCTTCGCCGGTACGGGAGCTGTTCATCGAAATGTACTTCGTGGACAGCGTTTCAAAATTCAGATAGTGCGGGACCGGGTAGCTGCCCATCGCGCTGCCGAACACGAGAAGCACCGTCGACAGGATCGCGGGCTTGATCATCGGGAGCGTAATGCGGAACATCGTCTTCCAGCGCGGCGTGTCGAGGATCGTCGCCGCTTCCTCGAGGTTCGCGTCCATGTTGCGGAAGATGCCGCCGATCAGGATATACGCAAACGGCGCATAGTGCAGACCCAGAACCATCGCGGACGGGAACAGACCCTGGCACCACCAGCCCGGCATTGTGATATGGAACACCGATGCAAGCAGACCGTCCGCCGTATGTGTGACGACGTTCGAATAGAAGAGGTTCTTCCATACGACCGCAAGCGTCCACTGCGGCATGATATACGGGAAGATGAAGATGGAGCTTAAATACTTGCGGAACTTCAGATTGGTTCTCGTAACCAAAAACGCAAAGACACCGCCGAAGACGATCGACACCACGCACGAGATCGTGGACAGCAGCAGCGTGTTGAGAAGCGGCGTCCACAGGTTCGTTTTCGCAGTGCGCGAGGTGAACAGATCGACGTAGTTGACGAGCGTGTATCCTTCCGTCCTGCCGGTCAGGTTGGCGTCAATCGTGCCCGGATGGATCGCGATCGTATCCTTGGCGATTGCGATGATCGGCGCAACGGTCGTGACGGTCAGGATAATGCCCAGAACGAGCAGAATGATGTTTTGCGGTTTTGAGAAAAACGTTTTCAGCTTATTGAGCCGGATGCGCCGTTTCATAGCGCGTGATATTTCGGCGTTTTGCACGGTTTCCTCCCTCTATTCCATCGGAGGCGCCCTAAATCCATTAAGGCGCCTCCGATCATGGTCGTTGTGTTAAAAAATCAGTCTACTTTATACTTGGTGAGCATCTCGATCCAGGAACCGACGGTGAACGCGACGGACGCGCAGTATTCCGGATCCTCGATAACGAGCTGACCATCGTTGACCCACCAGTCATAGCCGCGGTCGTTCTTGCACTCGAATTCGACTTCGCCTGCTTCATTCATACCGCCCTTGCTGTGGCCGTACTTTTCCTCGGTGCCTGCCGCAACGGTCGGGTTGGAGGAGTAACCGCCCATATCCTTGCCCCATGCGGAGAAGCCGTCAACGGTGCAGGTGATGTACGCGATGAACGCACATGCGGTCCAGGGCAGCGGGCTGTTGTCCGGAACGAACATGTAGTGGCAGTAGCCGTAGCCGCCGATGCCTTCGAAGCCGTCCTGATATGCCGCAACCTTGATGTTGTTCTTGGAAACGGTGTCGGACTCCTCAACGGAACGGAGCTTGGAGTAAACGAGCAGACCGAACTGATCGGTTGCGGAGTTCTGAACGAGCGTGTTGCAGATCGGGCCGTCGTCCTCAACTGCCGCATAGCTCTCTACCCACAGCTTGATCCACGCAAGCGCGTATGCGCCGTTTGCGCCGAGGCCGAGGTCCTTCGCATCCGCTTCGAGAGAATCGATGACGGGCTTGAACTGTGCCTGCTTCTCAGCGGGGAGCTTGTCGAACGCTTCCTTCAGATAGCCTGCGTACTTCTCCTGCGTGAGCATGTAGAGGAAGTTCTTGCCGACGATCTCGGAATCGATGTCCATGAACAGACCGTGTTCGCCTTCCGCGACGAAGTCCCAGCAGTTGGTGAAGGTCTTGGAACCGGTGCAGTTGTACTCAAAGACCTTGTTCAGGGTCTGCAGCGGCAGATAGCCCTTGTACGCATCCGCGGTGGTGTTGTTCGCCTTTGCCCAGTCGAGCGGAATGAACGTATCGAGGATGCCGGTCTTGACCATCTTGCTCTCGATCTGGTTGCCGTCCTGGATCAGGGTGACCGCGAAGGTGCCCTTATCCTTCAGGGAGTCGGCGGTCAGCTGATCGAAGATCTTGTTGTTCTTCGGCTGCTGCCATTCGAAGTTCAGCGTGTAGTTCGGATCGAGCGTCTGCAGATACTCGATGAACAGAGGCAGAGCGGACTTGCCGCGGCTGGAGTTGCCCACGCCGTAGAAGGTCGCACCGTTGGATTCTTCGATTGCTTTCTTGCAGAGCTCTTCAAGCGTAAGACCCTGTGCTTCCTTGATGACCTGCTTTACGGCAGAATCCTTTGCATCGCTGCTTGCCGGGGTTGCTGCGTTTCCGCCGCACGCGACGAGACCCAGAACCATCACGAAAGACAGTACGATTGCAATAATCTTTTTCATGATTTCCCTCCTGATAGATACTTTGCGAAATGATTTCCGCGATTTGTATTTTAGCAGAATAACGTATCAAAATCAACAGTAAAACCGTAATTTGTCAAAATTTTACTGTCAGCTTTCTTTCCCGATTGTCAATCCGGCGGCGTCATGGTATACTGAATTATCTCAAAGAAAACGGAGAATGTCCCATGAATCCGAACAAAACGGCAATCTTCTGCGATCTGGACGGTACGCTGTTCGATCACACCGGCGCGGTTTCCGAACAAAACCGGAACGCGATCATCCGCTATACGCAGGCAGGCGGGCTGTTTGCCATTGCGACGGGCCGCTGCCCCGACAACATGCTGGAATTTCTCGAGGGGGTCGCGTTCAACGCGCCGAGCATCGTCCTGAACGGCGCGGGCGTCTATGACAACGAACGAAAGATTTTCCTCCATACGCAGTTTGCCGACCGGGACGCGATCGCCGCGGTTTTGCGCTACTGCCGTGCGCATCATCCGTCGCTGGATCTGCAGATCTACACCGAAGCTTCCATCCTCTATGTGTCGCCCGAAGAGACCGTCAACCGTCCGTTCTGGGAGCTGCACCGGACCAGTCATTTTGTGAGCATCGAGGAAGCGGAGCGCGCACCGTGGTTCAAGTCGCTGCTGTTCGGAGAGCGGGAAGCGCTGAAGGACGTCGAACGCTTCATGCAGGCAAACGGACTTGCCGACCGGTTCGACCGCGTCTATGCCACGACGGACATCGTACCGAACAGCGAATATCTCGAGCTTCTGCCGAAGGGCGTCAACAAGGGCACCGCGCTTGCGGTATGCCGCACGCTCCCCTGCTATCGGGACCGGACGCTGATCGCCGTCGGCGATTACAACAACGATCTGGAGCTTTTGCGCGAAGCGGACATCGCCGCGTGCCCCGCAAACGCGAACGATGCGATCCGCTCGATCGCCGGCGTGTTCCTTCCGTCCAACGACAATCACGCGATCGCCGCGCTGATCGACCGAATCTTTGCCGGGGACATTGCGGATGTTCGGAAGAACGGACGCCGTTGATCCGCCGCCCGGTCTTTTCTTCCTTATGAAAAAGAGAACTGGCTTTTTCCGTACAGCTGTGTTATAATTGAAAATTATGAAAGAATCTGTCAAAACAATGCTGAAACGGTCGCTTCCTGCGATCCTGTGTCTGATCTTCTGCGTCTCCTGCGGCAAGGCGCAAACCCCGGCTCCCGCACCGTCTTCCGTACAGACGGCGGAAGCGGTTTCCGAATCCGAAGAGTCGGCCGCGCCTGTCGGGGAAGACCGGCTCGAAGTGCATTCCGCCGCGCCAAAAACCGCGCTGCCGGAGTCCGAAACGCCCGAAGCAGCCGCGGCGGAAACGCCGACGCCCGAACCGACGCCGACCGTACCGCCCGTCAGCGACGAGCAGCTCGACGAAGGGTATCTCGACGCGTGGTTCGACGATTCCGTGCTGATCGGCGATTCCCTTGTCGCGGGGCTGAACATGTACGTCACGAAAGAGCGGAGCAACGGACGCCCGTGCCTCGGCAGCATGCACGTCGTCGGCGTCAGCGCGCTGACCCTCAAGCATGCGCTTGCCGGCGAGCGGAAAGAGACCGTCGGACAGATAAAGTTCCGTTCGCGCTATACGACCATTTCCGACGTGGTCGAAACGACGCACGCGAAACGTCTGTTTTTGCTGCTCGGCGTCAACGACCTCAAGTGGTATTCCGCGGAGGAACTGATCGACGTCTACGGCGAGATCATCTCGATTGTCAAGGCGGATCATCCCGATCTTCGGGTCTATGTCCACTCCCTGATGCCGATGCTGAAGGACTACGCCATGGGCGTTCATCTGGACTATGCAACACATAAGGCGGCAAATGAAAAGCTGCGCGCCTTCTGTGAAGAAAAGGGGTATACCTATCTCGAGCTTGCAGATCTCGTCCGCGATGAGGACGGTTATCTGAAATACGAATACAGCGCGTCGGACTACACGTTCCATCTCAACAGTCTGGGCAAGGCGATCTGGGTGAAACTGCTGCGCTCCTGCGCAAGAGACGAATACTATGCCGGTATCTGGAGCCCGGAGGAATCCGCAAACAACGGATAACCGTTTTTTCACGCACCGCGGACGGCTGAAAAAAGAACTGGTGTTTTGCGGTGCGGTATGCTATAATTAAGAATTATGAAAGAATTCATCAGAATCCATCGAAAGCGGTCGCTTCCCGTCCTTCTTTGCCTGCTCCTGTGCCTCTCCTGCGGGAAGGCGCAGCCCGCAGACGCTCCGGCGTCCTCGGCGGAACCGACGGCGCAGACCGTTTCGGAACCGTCCGTAAGCGTCAGCACGGCGTCTTTGCCGGAATCCGGCGTGACGGAAGCCGAAACGCCGAACGCAACCGCTGCGGAGGAAACGCCGACGCCCGAACCGACCCTAAAGCCCGTCAGCGACGAGCAGCTCGACGAAGGGTATCTCGACGCGTGGTTTGACGATTCCGTCATGATCGGGGATTCGATCGTCGCCGGACTCGGCAGATACGTCACCGGCGAACGGAACAAGGACCGTCCGTGTCTCGGCAAAATGCGCATCGTCGGCGTCAGCGGGCTGACGCTTCGAATAGCGCTTGCCGCCGAACAGAAAAAGACGAACGGCGCGCTGATCTTCCGCTCGCGCTTCATGACCGTTTCCGAAGTGGTCGAGGCGACGCAGGCAAAGAGGCTGTTTATTCTGGTCGGCGTCAGGGACCGCGAATCGTATTCCGAAGACGAGCTGATCGCCGCCTACGACGCGTTCATCTCCGCCATCCTGGAGAATCATCCGGACCTTCGCATCTACGTCCACTCCATCACGCCGACGCTCAAGGAGTTTGCGATGAGCGTCCGACAGACCGCCGATATGAACCGGTCGGTAAACGAAAGGCTTCGCGCCTTCTGCGAGGAAAAGGGATACACCTATCTCGAGCTTGCGGATCTCATCCGCGACGACGAGGGATATCTGAAATTCGAATACAGCGGAAAGGACTATTCCTTCCACCCGAACGATACTGCCAGGGCGATCTGGGTCAAGCTGCTTCGCTCCTGCGCAAGAGACGAATACTATGCTGGAATATGGAAACCGGAGGAACCTGTAAATGACTGAAAAGATTCTTGTTGTACTGTTGGCAATCATGCTGCTTCTCGTCCCCGTCGGCTGTCAGAACCTGCCCGCGTCCATCGACGGCGAAGCGCTGTACCAGAAGATGGAAGCGCTCGGCCAGTTCCCCGAAATGGTGCGCCGCAGCGGTGAAGACGTATTCGATTACTACGGCATCGACCCCGAGCAGTGCAAGCAGCTCGTGAACTACGCCGCCGCAGACGGTCTGATGACGGACGAATTTCTGCTCGCCGAAGTGAACGATCCCGCCTATGCCGAAGAGATCGAAGCGCTGCTGAAGGAGCAGATCTCGAGCCAGGCGGAGACCTATCGCGAGTACATGCCGGAAGAGTATCCGAAGATCTCCAAGGCGCGCGTCGAACGCATCGGAAACTACGTTCTGGTTCTCGTCGGCGAGGATGTTTCCGCGCTGTACGCCGTATTTGCCGACGCGCTGAAATAACCGCGGCGGATGGTCTTTTCCTCAATCAGCTTCATCTTCTTTTTCCTGCCCGTTTTCTTTCTGTGCTACTATCTGCTGCGCGGAAAGTGGCGGGTGGGATTTCTGCTGCTTGCAAGTCTGATCTTTTACAGCTGGGGCGAGCTCAAATACCTGCCGCTGATGGTGATCGTGATCGCCGTCAACTATCTGTTTGCGCTGTTTACGGAGCGGTTTTCCGCCCACAAACGGCTGTTTCTGATTCTCGCGGTCGCATTTGACATCGGCTCTCTCTTCTTCTACAAGTATTTCACGCCGCTTGCGGTGAACGTTCTGCGGCTTCCGCGGCTCGGCTTTTTCCCCGGCTCCCTGCCGCTCGGCATCTCGTTCTTCACGTTCCAGGCGATGTCCTACGTCATAGACGTCTATCGCGGCACGACGAAGGCACAGCGCAACCCGATGGTTTTCGGGACCTACATCACGATGTTTCCGCAGCTGATCGCCGGTCCGATCGTCCGCTATTCCGATATCGAGACGCAGATCAACGGTCTTGCCGCCGGCACGCAGCGCATCGACCCCAAGGATGTTTCCGACGGAATCGGCATCTTTCTGATCGGTCTTTCGAAAAAAGTCCTGCTCGGCAACATGATCGGCGAGGCGTGGCAGTATCTTTCCGCGACCCCCTCGGATCTCGGGATCCTCGGAAGCTGGTTCGGCGCGTTCTGCTACACGCTGCAGATCTATTACGACTTTTCCGGCTACTCCGATATGGCGATCGGTCTCGGACGCATGATGGGCTTCTCCTTCCCGCAGAACTTCGACCATCCGTATACCGCAGCCTCCGTGACCGATTTCTGGCGCAGATGGCACATGACGCTTTCCGGCTTCTTCCGGGACTATGTATACATCCCGCTCGGCGGCAGCCGAAAAGGCACGGCGCGCACGATCCTCAACATGTTCATCGTCTGGGCGCTCACGGGGCTATGGCACGGCGCAAGCATCACGTTCGTGATCTGGGGGCTCTATTACTGGGTATTCCTCGTGCTGGAACGCTTTGTGTTCCGCCGTCTGCTTGACAAAATCCCCGCGTGGATCCGCACGGTTCTGCTCTTCCCGGTCTTCTCCGCCGGCTGGGTCATCTTCTACTTTGACGACTTTTCCGAAATGGGCCGGTATTTTGCGGGCATGTTCCGCTTTACCGCGCCGGTCATCGGGACGGACGCGATCTCAGTCGTCGCAAGCTACTGGGTGTGGTTCGTTCTGGGTCTCGTCTCAGCCGGTTATCTGCCGCAGAAGCTCTATCGCGCGATCGAACGGAAAAAGCCCGTGCTTGCCTCCGTCTTCCGTGTAATCGGGCTCACGGTCCTGTTCCTGCTCTGCGTCGCCGCGCTCGTCCGGCAGAGCTACAATCCCTTCATCTATTTCCGGTTCTGAGGTGACGTATGCGAAAACATGTCCTGACAATCGTTTTCTTCCTGATCCTCGCGGTCGGCTTTGTCGGCACCCTTCTGAATCTCGGAACCGACTTCTCCTTTGCGGAACGCCGCGTGCTCACAGAGTTTCCGAAAGCGGATTCCTTCTCGCTTTCCCATTGGACCTGGGACGACGATATCGAAAACTATCTGTCCGACCATCTTCCGGCGCGCGACGTGCTGACCGGCATCGGCGCGTACATGCGGCTTTGCGCCGGTACCGAACGGCTGGACGACATCTATGTGACGCGCACGGGCCAGCTCGTGGAAAGCCCGGTCGAATACAGCAGGGAAAACCTTGCGTCGCTCGAAAAGAATCTCAAACGGCTCGACCGGCTCGCATCCGACGAGGGCATGAAAATGACCGTCCTCGTTCCTCCGTCCGCGGGGTTTGCCGCAAGGGAGGATCTTCCGGCGAGCCTGCGTCCGCTCTACCGCGACGACGCGCTGCTCGATGAAATTTCCGGATACCCGGAGCTTGTCGCCGTGGATCTGACCGATGCGCTTTGCGAGGGCAAAGGAAACCGGTTTTACCGGACGGACAATCACTGGAACGCGGACGGCGCATACGCCGCGTACGTACGCTGTCTCGAAAGCCTCGGCAAAACGCCCGTTCCGGCGGAAGCGATCGAATACGAAAGCGATCCGGATTTCCACGGCTCGACGCTGTCACGCAGCGCGCTGTGGCTGACCCCGCACGAAACGATCCGCTATCCGATCCCGGACTGCGCGTATGAAGTGCAGATCGAAAAGGAACCGGTCCGCAGCGACCTGTATTTCCGCGAAGCGCTGAGCTCGCACGACCCGTACGCGGTGTTCTTCAACGGCAATTACGGAACGGTCCGGCTGACAAACCTGTCGCCCGGCGGAGAGGGCGTTCTGCTCATCGTCAAGGATTCGTTCGCGAATTCCCTGGTCCCGCTGCTGCTTCCGCATTACAAAACCGTGATTATGATCGACCCGCGCTTCTTCCGCGGATCGGTCCACGAACTGATCGTCTCCGAAGGCGTCGACGGGCTGCTGTGCGTGTGCTCGCTGAAAACGCTCGTGACCGACGCGAAGCTCCGCGCGCTTCCGAAATAACACGACGAAACGGAAAAACCGTGCCGCATCGATGCGGCACGGTTGTTTTTTACGGTTTTTTATTGTTCGGCTTCGTCCGCGGCGGGCTGCCGGATCACATATTCCTCGAAGAACCGGATGTAGCGATGCTCGGTTTCATCATAGAGGAACTGCTTCCGCAGCAGTGAGTAGCGCGGCGCGTAGCCGTCCGGCTGATTGTGATCGACGCGCCAGCCTTCGCCGGTGGGATTGTGCGCTGTGATGTTCACCACGCAGTTCGGAACGTGCTTCAAAAACTCCTTGATCTGCGATTCCGGAATCTTGTTCCTCGAGATCCACAGCCGTTCGAGGTTGGTCAGCCCGTACAGCGGCGTAATGTCGGTGATCAGATTGTTGCTGAGATTGAGGTGCCTGAGCTCCGTGCATTCCGCAAGCGGGCTGAGATCCTTGATCATGCAGGAGAAGCATTCGAAGTATTCCAGCTTCTTGCAGGCTTCGATGCCCTTCAGCGACGTGACCGGATCGTACATGATCAGGACCTCCAGATTCGGCAGATCCTTTACAAAATCCAGCTTGTGCAGTTTATTGTGACCGAGATCGACGTACTTCAGCTCGCGGCAGTATTTGAGCGGCGTGATCTGCCGGTCGGTCAGCGTTCTGCCGCCCGCGGCGGAGAGTTTGATCATGATCACGTCGGTCGGGATCGGGCGGTATCCGCTGATGACGACGCTCCATACGACTTTGGGCTTCGGAAACTCGTCGCGCAGTTTCGCCATGGTTTCGTTGTCGATCCCGCAGTTCATCATTTCCACGCGCTCCACCTTTCTGAGATACGGCAGCAGCGCTTTGACCTCGTCCAGGTTCTTCTTGAGATCGATGTCGTTGAACGAAACGACCTCGTCCGCAAGCGAGAACGAAACGCCGAACGCCTCCATCTTGAAATTGACGCGCAGACCTTCCTTCAGGTTCTGCAGACGGTCGGCGTCTTCGAGCTTGAAATTGCTTGTCCCCTTCTCCGTCATCAGATTGATTTTTTGGATCTTCGGAAGGTTCTTCAGCACTTTGGCGATTTCGTCGAAATCCGAGGGCTCCAGATAGGAGAAATCGACTGTTTCCACGTCGCTCATGATCTCCGTTCTGCGGAACGAGACCGTATAGCTCGTTTCGATATCGCCCGCGCTGCTCAGAAGACGCGCGGCCTGATCCGGCGAAATCACGCCTTCCACGGTGACGTGTTTGAGCTGTGTGAACATCTCGAACTCTTCTTTCAGCGCAGCCCAGTTCCGGATCTTCTCCGCGTTCAGCGTCAATTCGCTCGCTTCGCAATCGATCCGCTCCCCGTAGATGTTCACCTTATACCGGAACGAAAGATCCGGCCACTCGGAAATCAGCTTTTTGATCTGCTCGTTGGAAAACAGATTATCGCGCACGTCGACCGTCTTTGCGTTCGGAAGGTAACCGAGCGCGCGGTGCACCTCCTCGGTCGAATGCACGGACGACGGAGAAACGACGTTCTCCGTGTCGGACGGAACAAAGCTGTCGCCGAGCCGGACGCTCCACAGCACCGGATAGGAGACCGTTTCGCTGAACGCCGCCAGAATCTCGCCGTTTTCACAGGCGCGGGCGTCGATGCTCTTCAGCGCGGGAAGGTCCTTAAGCAGCTTCAGATCGTTTTCCGTTACGGAGAACAGCCGCAGATCTTCGGTGCCGCGGTCGACGTGTCCGAAGGAAAACTCGATGTAGGGAAGCTCGGTCGGCTCGGGCGTCACGATCTGCAGCTCCTCCGCCGTCGTCTCCGGCGTAAGGATCCCCACGGTCTGTTCCGGTTTCGGTTCCGTTTCCCCGCCGCAGCCGGAGAAAAGGAACAGCAGGGCGATCCCCGCGCAAAGCGCGCAAAGGAACCCCGAAACGGAACGAATAAACGAATGTGTTTTTTTCATGCAGCGACCCCGCGTCAACCTGTTCGGACGGGCAGAAAGCCCTTCTTCCCATAATATATCCTTATTATAACGAATGATACCGGAAATTACAAGACGGAATCAGCCGGTTTCCTTCGCATTTCTTGTTTACAGCTTTGTTACGGGATGCGCACTTTACAGAAGCCTAAACTGCGTGTTATAATGTATAAATGGTATTTTTACCGCGGAGGGTTTATGAAAAAGATTGCGTGTATTCTTGCAATACTGATTGCTTTAACGTGCATACCGTTCGGGGCTTCCGAGTATGCCGTCGGTGAAGAAGGCGAAGCGGAGCGTCTCAGCGCGACCGTGAAAATGCCCGCCAAGCGTGAAGCCGAAGCGGAACTGCTCACGGACGGGGATCCTTTGACGTACGTGTTCTTCAAGCGCGAAAGCAAGGTCCGTTTTGAGTTTTCCGAAAAGGCGGCGAAGCTCGTAACCGTTTGGGAAAGGGATCCCGGCGAAGTCCGGCTTACCTGCTACGCGGGCGATCAGAAGCTGTCGGATACGAAGCTCGAGATTCCGTTCCTGTCCGTCGTAACCGAGCTGCCCGAAGGAACGACAGCCGCGGAGCTGACGCTCGGCAAAGGAACGAAAGCATATCTGTCCGACGTATACGCCTACGGCGACGGCGCGCTGCCGGAAACCGAATATCTCTGGAACCGCGCGGAAAACCCGGACGTTCTGCTGATCGCCGGCTACCCGGGCGACGAATTCCGCTACTACGGCGGTTTGCTTCCGAAGCTCATCAACGACGGCGCGAACGTCGCCGTTCTGTACTGTTCCGATTACAGCCGCATGCGTATCGAGGAAGGATACCGCACGCTCTGGACGCTCGGTCTTAAGACCGCCCCCGTCCGTCTCGGCGTCAGCACAAAGCTTTCGATCGATTATACCGAGCTGTCCAAATACTGGCGCAAGGAGCGTGTGGAAAAGCTGATGGAAGCGCAGCTCAAAGAACTGCGTCCGAAGGTGATCGTCATCCCCCCGAACGGCGAAAACGAATCGCCGGAAGCACGGCTTGCGTCCGAATTTGCGCAGGCGATCTGCAAAAAGCACACGGAGTATTATAAAAAGCTTTACATGGCCGATTCCGGAAGCGATGCGACCGTGATTGCCGACGAACCGCTTCCCCTTTACCTCAGCGAACGCGCGAACACCGTCGCCGCACAAGCGCTTGCGAATTTCCACTCCGTCGATTTCTGGGAGTATGAAATCCGGACCGAGGGCGCGTACAAGCTGGTCCATTCGCAGGTCAATTCCGACAAAGCGAAGGATTCGCTGTTTGAAAATCTCTCGGTGAAGCTGGATCCTCCGGTTCCGCCGACGCCCGTTCCGACGCCTACGCCGGAACCCACCGAGGTGCCGACGCCCGAACCGACCGAGGCTCCCACCGAAGTCCCGACCGAGCCGCCGACCGACGCGGCTGCGCCGACGTCCGCTCCCACCGCCGTCCCGATTGACGCGTCCGATGCGGGAACCGTCGTTCCTGCTGCGTCCGCGCCGGCGACCGCCGCGCCGAAACGCGGTCTGCTGTCCTGCTCCGGCAAGGAAGTCACCGCTGCGCCGACCGCAGCGCCCACACCCGTTCCGACCCCGGTTCCCACGCAGGAGCCCACGCCGGAACCCACCGAGGAGCCGACGCCCGAGCCCACGCCGGAACCGACCCCCGAGCCCACGCCGGAACCGACCCCCGAGCCCACGGAAGAGCCTACGCCCGAACCGAACGCCGATCTCATTGACGGACATTTCCTTGCGGCGGGCATTCCCGAACAGGTTCTGGTCGACCGTGAGAACGGACTCTGGGCGTTCCGCGATCAGCACACCGACATCGCGATCCGCCGCGTGGAAACCAAGGACGGCGACGGCGATCCGCAGGTATACTTCATCGCGCACGTCTGGATGAACGGCAACATGCACCGCGCAGGCTTCGGACACGAATCCCGCAGCGGAAGAACCACGCAGAAGGCGTACCGCATCGCCCGCCGCTACGGTGCCGTGCTGCTGATCACCGGCGACAATATGATCAACTTTGCGGAAGCGGCGACGCTGAAGAGCACGCTGATCCGCGACGGATATGTTTATCAGGAGAAACCGGGCGAATCCGTCATGGCGTGGAATCCGACCACGCTGACCTTCGACCTCTTCGATACGAAGACCTTCACGCCGAACGACCTGATCGAGCGCGGTTACCGCGACGTTTACTGCTTCGGTCCGATCCTGATGCAGAACGGCGAGGTCGCGCCGGGTCTCAGCAAGAACCGTCTTGCGGGCAAGAACCCGCGCACCGGCGTCGGCATGGTCGAGCCCGGACACTTCGTGCTGATCGTTGCGGACGGCCGTCAGAAGGACTACGCGATCGGTCTCGGAATCGAGGACTTCGCGAACCTCTTCAAGCAGGAAGGCTGCGTGCTTGCCTACAATCTCGACGGCGGCGTTTCCGCGGCAATGGTCTTTATGGGCGAGCATCTCAACACGCACCTCAACATCAAGGACTACAGCCAGCAGCGCAACCTTCCGGACGCGCTTCTGTTCGGTCATACGACGCTTCTGCCCGACGAGATGGATCCGCCGCCCGAATACATCGGCATCCGCTTCGGCGCGGACGATCAGCTGATCGTTGCGCCGCAAAACCCCGAATACTATTGATCGCTCCGCACGCGGAAAGGAGATCGTCATGAACAGACAGAACGGTGTATCCCGGAAATCACAGGCAGGTTCGCAGCTTCGCGCTGCGGCTTGCCGGTATACGGTGTTTGCCCTGTTCTGTCTTTTGCTTCTGCTTCCCGCCGCATGCGCCTCCGGTTCGCAGACGGTCGTCATCAACGAGGTCGTGACCTCCAACAGTACGGTTGCCGACGAAACGCTCGGCACGCCGGACTGGATCGAGCTTTACAATCCGTCCGATTCGGACTTTGCGCTGAAAGGGTATATCCTGACCGACAAGCAGGACCGCTACGGTCTCGGCAACGTCCTTCCGGATATCGTCGTTCCGGCAAAGGGCTGCGTCGTCCTGTTCGCGCGTTCCGACGCCGACACGGACGCGTTCTGCCTCCCCTTCGGTCTTTCCAAGAGCGGCGACACGCTGTTTCTTCTGACCCCCTCCGGAAGCCTTGCGGAATCGCTGACCATCCCCGCCCTCCCGGAAAACGTCTCCTACGCACGGCGTGAAGACGGCAGTTTCGGCTACTGCACACAGCCCACGCCCGGCTTCGAAAACACGACGGAGATCCTTGCCGCAGTTCCCGAAGAGGCGGTCACGGGACCGGATGCGGCATCCGGAAGCCGGCTTTTCATCAACGAGATCGTGACGCAGGATCTTTCGAGCGGAACGTTCGGCGGCGCGGACTGGATCGAGCTGTCAAACCCGAACGACGCGCCCGTCTCCCTTTCCGGATGTTTTCTGACGGATCGCGAGGACAAACCCGACAAAGCGCCGCTTCCCGACATTACGGTTCCGGCAGGCGGTTTCGTGACGATTCTCTGCGGCGCGGAAGGCGGCATCGATCTTCGCCTGTCCTCCGCAGGCGAATCCCTGTGGCTGTATGACGCGGCGTCGGCAAAGCTCGATACCGTGACCGTTCCCGCGTTGCTTTCGGGACAGTCCTGGGCGAGGGACCGGAACGGCATCTTCGGCTACTGCGGCAAACCGACGCCCGGCGCGGAAAACGACGACGGCATGATCGGCGTTGAACAAACCCGTCCCGCGGATGCTTCCGAGCCCCTGCGTCTCAACGAAGTCCTGTTCCGCAACACCTATTCCGTGATCGATCGGTACGGCGACCATTCCGATTTTGTCGAACTGCTTAACTGCGGCGCGGAGGCGGTGCATCTTTCCGAATACTGGCTCAGCGACGATTTTTCCGATCCGATGAAGTGGAACTGTCCGGACGTCGTCATTGAACCCGGCGAATACCGTCTCATCTTCCTTTCGGGTCGGGAATCCCTCGAAACCGAACTGCACGCGCCGTTTTCCGTCTCCGCTTCCGACAGCGGTCTCGTGCTGTATCACGCCGCAACCCGGGCGGCGCAGCAGATTCCGTGGATTTCGGAGCTGCCGAAGAACACCTCCGTAGGGCTCGGCGGCGACGGATCGCTGCGCTATTATAAGTATCCGACGCCCGGCGCGGAAAACGCCGCTTCGGTCGGCGACGTCAAGGAGCTCGGCACGTTCCCTTCCGACAGCGTATTTATCAGCGAGGTCTGCGCATCCGGCTCGGGCAGGGACTGGATCGAGCTCTCAAACGGCTCCGGCGAGAGCGTCAATCTCTCGGGATGGCATCTGTGCGACGATCTTGCGCAAACCAACCCGTATGCGCTGTCCGGCACGCTGAAACCGTCCGGATACGCTGTGTACAAACCGGATTGCTTCGGCGTCGCCGCGACCGGCGAAGCCGTTTTTTTGTTTGATGCGCAGGGCATGCTTCGCGACCGGTTCGAAACCGGAGATCTCTCCGGCGGAAGCATCACCAGCGGACGGACGGACGACCCCTCCGTCCCCCGCGTCTTTTTCCTGAAGTCGACGCCGGGAAGGGCGAACTCCGCTTCCTTCGTGCTCGGCAGAACGCCTTCCCCCGTCCTTTCGGACGCCGCGCTGTACCGCACGGAACCGTTTACCGTCCGGATCGACTGCGCGGACCCGGACGCCGTCATCCGCTACACGCTGGACGGAAGCAAGCCCACGGACAGATCGGCGCTCTATACGGAACCGATCGCAATCGACAGGTCCGTAACGCTCCGCGTGTTCGCGCAATCCGAGAACAGCCTCCCGAGCAGGATTCAGACCGCGCATTACCTGTTTGTAAAACGGCATACGCTTCCGGTGGTCTGCATCGCCTGCAATCCTCAGAAGTTCAAAGAATTCACCGACATTCACACGCAGAAGCGCTATCCGCACACCGACGCGCAAATCACCTTCTTTGAAGCGGACGGCACGCTCGGAACTTCCTTCCCCGCGGACATCAACCCGCGCGGCAACCAATCCATCAAGAACCCGCAGAAATCGCTCTCGATCCATCTTCGCGCAAGGCTCGGACAGAGCACGGTGAACTATCCGTTCTGGGGCAAAGGCACCGCGATGGACTTCGCTTCGCTGATTCTGCGCAACGGCAGCCAGGACTACGCCAAAGCGCGTCTGCGCGATTCGTTTGCGCACCTCGCCGTTTCCGGGCTTCCCCTCGACAGCGGACACACGCGTCCCGTCATCGTCTATGTGAACGGCGCGTATTACGGGATCATGGATCTCAACGATTGCCTGAATCAGGATTATCTCGTCACGTATTACGGTGCGGATCCCGCCGCGATCAGCCATATCTCCACGAACTCGACGGTACGGTACGGGACCAACAAAGACTTTCTGCGCATCCGTACCTACGCGCAGTCCGAAGCGTTTTCCAAAGACGCCGTCGTCGATACATTTGCGAAGTGGGTGGACGTGGATTACATCATCGATTACGTCATCGCGCAGACCTTCTTCTGCAACTACGACGTCAAGAATCAGAGCTACTGGGCAACGAGCGACTATTCGATCCGCTGGCGGCCGGTCTTCTACGACATCGACCGCTGCTTTACGGAAGGCTCATCCTACCGGAACCTGTTCCTCGCCTATTTCAATAAGGACGGCGTTCGCTATGACACCGCGGGACATACCGTGAACATGGATCTCTATGCCGCACTGCGCCGCAATCCCGCATGGTGCGATCGTTTTGTCCGCCGCTACGCCGAGCTTTTGCAGAGCGATTTTTCCGTCGTGCGGCTGCAGGCGCTTCTGGATAAAACGGCGGATGCGCTGCGTCCCGAAATGGAGCAGCACATCGCGCGGTTTCACGCCCCGGTCTCCGTAAGCGAATGGGAACAGCACGTCGCCGCGATGCGGGAGGAGATCGCCCGGCGTCATGAAGAGATTCAGAAGCAGATCCGTGACGAATTCCGGCTTTCCGAATCCCAATGGAACACGATCCTCAAAGAGACCGCGCCCG
>CAMORL010000016.1 GCA_946623765.1 uncultured Clostridia bacterium | reverse complement strand
TGTTCAATGATTCTGATATTTCGCGATCAGCGCATTCATGTCGCTGTCAGAGATCTTGAAATACTTCTTGAGCTTATCTATCATGACCTCACGCCTTCCTTTGACAAACGTTCGGACGTCGCCGAGATATTCCTGCCACTTGGACATGGATTTCGGATTCCCCCATCGTTTGATCTGGCGCGGCATTTCGGATTCGTATTCGGCGATCATCTGATCCAGCAGATTCAGCAGCCTGTCTGTGTCATACTGCGTATAGAGAATCTGTATATAGCGATCCACGAATTTATCGCAAAATCCCTTGTTTGATTTCAAAACGGCAAACACATAGAATACCGATTTGTATCCATGCGGAGATACGACCGGATCCTTGGAGAAGTATTTGTCGAACACATCGTTTCGTTTCGGACTCCGCATTGCAAGGTCGAGGTCGAACAGCAGCGGACGCCACTTAATCGAACCGCGAACACGCCAGTATTTCTGGTTAATCATATCGGTGTCACAAGCATATGTCCTTGCGATCAGATAATCAATGAAGTATGCTTCGTCGATCTTTTCCAGATAGGCCTGGTAATCCGCATCGTCGCTCAGCTTTGCTTTCTTTGCGTATTCACGAAGCGCTACCCAATCCTTGCTCGATCCCTGTGTTGCAACGTCGCCGTTATAGCGTACGAGATCGACCAAGTCTTGATCAGCGCCGTAATGCGTTTCCAGGAAGTCCGCGTTCAGATCCTCGCCGAGTTCATACAGCCCGTAATACTCGCCGTTGATGTACAATGCGGTCGGTCGTGAGTTTGCCGCCTCCACGTTCATACCGATGCTCATACGCGATACAAAAGAGTCCACAAGGCGAGAGCGGTCGTTTTCCTGACCGCCGTTGCGCAGAACAAGCGCACCGAACGTCGTATACGGATAATCCGGGAAGAGCGGGTATTCGAGTGTGCTCATGCCGTACTGCCCGCGCAGATGCAGCGAGAAGGATTTTTGCTTGTATTTCAGGGTTCCCTGTCCCTTGCATCGAACGTCCGCGGGAAAGCTGACACCGATCTTTCCGTCGCTCTCATAGTAATTGAACTGCGCTTTGCGGTCCGTTCCTACGACGTCCTTATGAACGCTGACGTTATAAACCTTTTTGAAATCTTCCGGCGCGATTGCCATGCAGACAACCGGCACCTGATGCGGCTCATCGAACAGATAATGATACGTCACGACTTCGCTCTTCAGCAATCCATCGGAGAACGATGCCGCGCGAATGACCGTGTTATTGGAGATTTTGATCGGTTCGGTATATTGCTTGCTCTTCTCCGTCGGTTCACTTCCGTTCGTCGTATAGCGGATCACTGCGCCCGGATCGGAACAGGAAAGCGTCAGCGTAAACGCACCGCCGGGATACAGGGCGGTTTCGGAGAAATACGGAAGCGGCGCATATCCGCGATAGCGAGATTCGCTGTTTGCCTCCCCCTTGGTCTTTTTGGCAAAGAAAACACAGCGGGTACGGTTGTCGCCCTCGATGCGTCCGCTGGACATACCGTTGCGCTGGACGCCCGTATGGAACGCGTCTCGAATAACACCGTTCGCGTCGGACAGATACAGCGTTTCTCCGCTCGGACTGATTCCGAACGGCGCGTCGCCGTCCTTGCGGTTTGCGACGGAACTCGTTGCCTCGATCACGCCGTAGCCGTGTGCTTCAAGTGTCATTGACGATATACGGTATTTCTTGGGCTCGTTCAGCGAGTCACTCAGATACCAGCCCGAAATGTCCGTTTCGGTATCTGCGCCGTTGTACAGTTCAACCCAGTCCTTATCTTTGCTTCCCCGATCGTGAATGGCGCATACCTCGGAGATGTATACGCCGTCAGGTTGAAAAAAACCGATTGCCTCCGCACTCTTTTCGGCATGTCCGTTCGGGCTTCCCGGGGTCGGATAACGATAATAGACCTGTTCGTTGTTCTCGTCGAGACCGACCGAGACATTATCCGGAAGATCCGGAATTGTCACCCAATCCAGTTCGCCGGTCTGCTGGTTATACAGGAAGAGCGTTTCACCCGTTCCGATTGAGAAACCGGCGTGCAGCTCGTCCGAAATGTTTGTTTTCCCCGAAAGGAATATCACAAGATACCCATTCGGATCGATCCTTGCCGAATCCGGCAGTGCCCACTTAAGGAGATTCTTCGGATTATCGGAAAGATACCATCCGGAAAGCGAAACCGCACTTCCCGTTTTGTTTACGAGTTCAACCCAATCGCACCGTTCGCCTTCCCGGTCCGCAATGCTGTATGAATTCTTTGCGAGCACTTCGCTGATTCGCACGTCCGACGGTCGCTTTGCGTGGAGCGTCGGATCAACAGGCTCATCGTCCTGACCATTGTCTTTCTGCGCAGGTTCGTTGTTTTCTTCGGGACGATACGGCGGCTCGTCCGTAATATCATACGTATTGGCTGCACCTGGCGTCGGAGTCTCACAATAGCCGAAATTGCCGTCGACGCGGCGCGCATATGTAACATCTTTATACGGGATTTCCGGAACGTCTACGCGATCGAGCGCAAAACCGTTTGCATCATATAGATACAGCGTATCTCCGTAGCGGCTGACGCCGAGGTTTACGCACAAATGCTTATCCTTGGATGCACAGTCCTTTTCGCAACAGTATACGACCAGATATCCGTTCGCCGGCAGAACACCCGAAAGATTCGCGTCGTCAAAGTCTCTCGGTTCATCGCAAAGCGTACATCCGTCCAAGGTAATGTCCGAATACGTTGTGTTGTGCAGTTCAACCCAATCACACTTTAAGCAGCTTTCGCAGGTCAGAATCGTATTCCTGGAGGAAACCTCGGAAATCTCGATTCCGGTCAGCGGTTCCGGAACCTCCGGTTCCTTTGCCGCAGGCTGCATGTCTGTAATCGACGTCGTATTTGCGCTGCCGGGCGTCGGCGCTTCGCAGTAACCGAACGTTCCGTTTGTTCGTCTTGCATAGGAAATATCGCGGTTTAGCTGCGGAACGGCGACTTCATCGACAGATTGCAGATTTGCATTGATCAGAACGATTTCTTCTCCTGCGGATTTCAGAGAAAAGCCGAGGCAGATCGGACTATTGCCGTCCCATGTAAACGTATCGGTCTTTTCCATTTTGGTTGCAAGCAGCAAAAGATATCCGTCCGCCGGGAGCGTAATCTCCGGCAGCGTCAAAGCTTTTTCCGCGTTTTTAACGTTATCGGTGATGCCCCAGCCAAACAGATTGATCGGATGATCCGATTCATTGTGCAGTTCGATCCAGTCCGGCGAGCCGTAAACATCGTGCAGATAGCTCTGTTTGTTGCTGGAAACGATTTCGCTGATGACGATTCCTTTGGTTGATTTTTCGGGATCCGCCGTCTTGCACCCCGCGAGCGATGCCGCCGTGCAGGCAACGAGCAGGCAGGACAGTATTGTTTTCCATAGTTTAGATCGCATTTCCGATCCTCCGATCAGTTCTCAGTTTGTACGATACGGCGCAGAATCTTCGCCGCGTCCGCTGCAGAAGTCTCTCCGTCGTCATCAATGTCGCCGGCAAATCGCATCGGCGCATTCATATATGACAAGTCAACAACCGTACGAAGCACCAAGGCTGCATCCCCTGCCGTCAGTTTTCCGTCAAGATTTGCATCGCCTTTTTTGATGTTGACGCGCAGCAGCTGCGGTTTGGAAAAGGATTTGTTCTCAAAATACCCGGACGGAAAGTAACCGAATCCTTTCTGAATGCTGCCGTACAGTATCGCTCTTCCGTAATACCCGTCCGCCTGCAGTCTGTCGCTTCCGTCAGCGAAGTGCGACCACAAAAACGTACAAGACTGCGAGGATACATTCATGCTCTGTTTGTTCGTATCAGTCCGATTCAGCGCATAAGATCCGTACCTGTCGTCGCAGGTAAACCGGAACCCGTTTTCCGTGCGCTCAGCGCGAAAGATCAACCCGATGGCATTTTCGGAATCGACCGTCCCGTCCTCGTTCGGCGTAAATGTACGCGCTTTCAGCGTTGTATCGGACGCTGCATCCGCCGGGATCGCATACCACGTGCCTTCAAACTGTGCAGCGATCACGTAAAAATCTTCTGTCGGTTCGGGAACCGTGTAGAATTCCGTGATCTTACCATCCTTGATTCCGACAAACAGAAGCCCGCTGTCTGCATCTGCCGGAACCTCAAACTGACCGCTGCATGAAAGCAGCAGTGCCCCTCCGCCCTCGATCTTTCGTCCGGATCCCGTATATTCCGGCATCGACGCATCGGTCGTGCGGATGGAATAAATGCCGCTGTTTTCTTTCAGAAGGATAGCGATGCGAAACGCAAGCGCAATCTTGGAGAGAAGGATTTCGTCGTCCGTCCCGAGCGACGCGCAAACGGTGTCGGAATAGGAGCAGATTGCCTGCAGAGCATCGACCGTTTCCGTATTCAGCTGTGAAAGGATTGCGCTGCCCTCGGTCAGTTCCGACAATGTTTCGGCGCTGCGCCAGTAATCCAGAACACTGTGGAATATGTCTTCCCCGCCCTGCGTGCGCAGATATTCGGAAAACAGGAACGATTGCCCGTAAGCGCCGACGTCGTTCGACGTTGCATTGAAGTTCTGATAGCTCATGCCGTTGCGAACTTTGTCGGAATTCTCAAACGCATCCACATAGCCTTGCTCCGCAACCGAACCCGGGTACGCAAATTCTTCCGCCTCCATGGAAAAGCCTTCATTCAGCCAGACGTCGATCGTATCTTCCTGTCCGAGAAGCGCGGCATTTGCAGGCGATTCCAATACGGCGCTTCGCAGAATCAGATGCTGGAATTCATGCGCAAGCGTGCCGTATACGATCGTATTTCGGTCAGCCATGCGCGCGTTCACATTGATGATCGGAAGATAGTTATAGCTCTCGTAATCGTCCGGATCGATCTGTTGAATTTCTTCTTTTGTGTAAAGATCGTAGGAGTCAAAGAAGCCGCAGACGGACGTGCTGTTCATTGCGTACGTGACGATCTGCAGCTTTCCGTCGCCTTTCAGATCGCGAAACTCGCCGAAACGGTCGGTATTGCTCGGATAGATGACGTTTTCAAATTCGTTCAGCATCGCCGTCGTCTGTTCATCCGTAAAACTGACGACATCGTTTTCCAATACCCAGATGCAGCAATGCTCGCCTTCCTTTGCAAGGCGGAACGTGCATTTATCGTAGCGGTAGGTAATGAGGTCCGTACAAATCCAGAAATCATAGGTGTCCGGATTCTTTTTCGAAGACGAAAGATCCTTGCCCGTTTTATGCAGACCCGAGACAAACAAAGGATCGCCTTCGGTCGGCTCCGATTCCGCAGGTTTCGGAATCGTGCCCGAGAACAGCATATTCTCCTTTTCGCTGTACGGCAGCGGGTTATAGACGAGCACACGGTCCGCCTCTATGATATGTGATTGTGTTATTTCTGCGACAGCGCCGACCGGCAGCATTGCCATGAGCATGACAGCCGCAAGAATCACAGTGAATAAACGCTTCATATCTGTCTCCCTACCGATACAGTATACCACGATCCGCACATTTTGAAAAGGCACGGCAGGTCTGCATTCGCAAAATAAATGTAAGACGAATGTAAATTATTCCGTCGAATTGACATTTTATTTGTCGGAACGCCCGTCGAGCGCATTTTTCAGACGATACAGTTTACTCTCCTCCAGCATTGCCGTTATGTGCGTTCCGTCTGCCTCGTGCGATTCGGACAATACGGTCCCGATTTCGTGCAGTACACGAATGGCTTCGTATCGATCATACGGTATTACAAGTTCGACCTTCTGCTGCGTGCGGTTCAGCTCGGCTTCGATCCGTTCGAGAAGCCGGTCGATTCCCATTCCGGTCTTTGCGCTGATCGCGACCGCGCAATCGCGCTTCCCCGGGATCGCATCCGGAAGATCGCATTTGTTAAACACCTCGATGCAGGCGGTGTTCCCTGCTCCCAGATTCTCCAGAACTTCCTCCGTAACACGCATCTGGACGTCATAATACGGACAGTTTGCATCGACGACGTGCAGGATCAGATCAGCGTCTCGCACCTCTTCGAGCGTGGAGCGAAACGCCTGTACAAGATCGTGCGGCAGCTTGTTGATAAATCCGACCGTATCGCTCAAAAGGCAGGGCGTTCCGTTCGGAAGCGTGATGCCGCGCACTACGGGGTCGAGCGTTGCAAAGAGCATATCTTCGGCAAGCACGTTGCTGTCGGAAAGCGCATTCAAAAGCGTACTCTTCCCGGCGTTCGTATAGCCGACCAGCGCGACGATCGGCGTGTCGCTCTTTTTCCGTACCGAACGTCGAATTGACCTCTGCTTCTCAACTTCCTTTAATTCCTGTTCCAGTTCATAAATCCTTCTCCGGATGCGGCGACGATCAATCTCAAGTTTTTTCTCGCCGGGGCCGCGCATGCCGACACCGGATGCGCCTTGTCGTGACATCGCCACGCCTACGCCCAAAAGACGAGGCAGGCGATATTTCAACTGACTCAGTTCGACTTGCAGTTTGCCCTCGCGCGTGGTCGCACGGGTCGCAAAGATATCGAGAATCAGCATCGTCCTGTCGATAACCGGTGTGCCCAGAATGCTTTCGAGGTTACGGATCTGAATTGCCGTCAGCTCGTCGTCGAAAATAAAGACATCCGCTTCCGTGGCGCTGCCGATCAAACGAAGCTCGTCCGCTTTTCCGGAACCGACATACGTTCCGTTGTCGACCGGACGTTTGCGCTGTCGCTCGATATGAACGACATTGACCCCCGCCGTATCGGCAAGCGCGCGCAGTTCTTCCAGCGTATCGTATCCGTCGTCATTGTCGATCCCGACCAGAACCGCGCGTTCCGGTTCTGCCTGTGTTACGGCATACGCAGGCGCTTTCAGACGGTTGTCCGCTTCGATCAGCGCTTCCAGCAACGCATCCTGAGGGAGACGGTCTGCACGCATCGGACCGTAAATCAGCGGTTTGCGTTCCTCTCCTTCCATTTCTCCGACAAATGCGACGTAAACCGATGTCGGTTTTCCGTCCCTGACGCCGACTGCCGCCATCGCATCCAATCGCATGGAATTGAGCGTCCCGAGATCCACATCGGAAAGATACCCGCTTCCGTTCGGATGCGTATGAATGCACCGAACGCCGGCCAAACGGTCCGCATTGCGGACAATACGCATATCCGGCATGGATACCGTCGTTGCGTCACCGATCGAAACGTCACGGACTGCACCGCTGCGTGAAAGGTATACGGATATCTCACGTCCGATGCGCCCGGTATAATCGGCTAGTTTTTCCAACAAGGAGGACGAAGCAAACACGCCGCTCGGCTGTGTTTCATCATAGAGCGTCTGCATCTCGTCCAATATGACGTCGCGGATTCCCGCGATATTTCCGTGAATCTTTTTATCTTCCATATCAATATTGTACCATATCGATCACATCGCTTGCAAGCAATGCGCGTTCGCCGAGCAGTTTCATCGCTCGGTCTGCAGAAACACCCAGCAAGTATGCGCCGGTGCGTGCCGCATCGAACGGTTCCATGCCCTGCGCAAGCATCGCCGTAATCAAACCGGTCAGTACGTCGCCGCTGCCGCCCTTGGCAAGTCCGGGATTGCCGAATGTTGAAAACGCAATTCTTCCTTTGCTGTGTATCAATGTTGTCGCGCCTTTTAGTAAGGTCGTGCACGGAAAAGTGCGTACGGCGGCTATCGGATCTCTCGTCACGTCTTCGATTGTCGTATCCAATAGTCTTGCCATCTCGCCGACATGCGGTGTAAGAACCGTGTTTTCATGCAGCAGGGACAGAAGTTCGCGGTGAACTGCCATCTGATTGAGTGCATCTGCGTCCAGAACGAGCTTTGTCCCGGACAGCAGCGCTGTTTCGATGACAGATGTAAGATCCCCTTTTCCTGCACCGCTTCCGATTCCGATCGCCTGTTTCCGATTCATCGCATGCCTTACGGTTTCCGAAGCGGAGACGCACCAATCTTCGGTTCCCGTCGGAACCGTGATTGCTTCCGGCAGCACGGCAAAGAACGGGCGTACCGGATCCGGCATGCAGACTGTCAAAAGTCCCGCACCTCCGCGGAGAGCTGCTTTTGCGCAAAGCAGCGCTGCACCGGGATAGGTCGCTGATCCGACGCACAAAAGAGCATGTCCGTTTGATCCCTTATGAGAATCAAACGCACGTTTCGGAAGAAGCTTCGCGATTTCGGCTTCATCCTGCCGGAACATCCGTACGTCCGACGGATCGTCATAGAGCGGATTCACAATCACCTCGCCGCAGCAGGCGCGTCCCTGACCGAGAAGCATTCCTGCCTTGATCGACTGCATCGTGACCGTGCAATTTGCACGGATCGCTTCTCCGAGGATCATTCCGCTGTCTGCATGCAGACCGGACGGAAGATCGGCGGAAACGACCGTCTTTCCGCTTGCATTGATCCGTTCAATCAGCCTTTTTGCTTCTCCCTCGATCGGACGGTTCAGTCCGACGCCAAACAGCGCATCGATCAGGATCTCGCGTTCTGCCGGATCCCAGATACCGGTGATTCGAACATGTTCTTCCCTCGCTATATGAAGATAATACGCGGTATCCGGTGTGCATCGATCTTCGTTTCCGCAAAGAACGATCCGAACAGTACAGCCCGTTCTGTGAAGAATCAGCGCTGCAGCGATGCCGTCCCCTCCGTTATTGCCGGTCCCGCAGATTGCCGTGACGGTTTCGTCGGTCAGAAGTCTTGCCCGAACCGCTTCTGCAATTCCCTCCGCCGCATTGTACATCAGCACGCGTGAGGATATTCCCGACGCGATCACCTGCGCATCTTTCTGTTTTGCTTCTGCAGCCGTTATGATTCGCTCCATTCGTCCTCCGCAGACAAAGCCGTCTCATATGCTTTTCTTGCCGTGTCATACGCGTATCCGCGCGCGATCAGCCGGGAAAGCACGCGTTCGCGGCGTTTTTCCGGATCCAATGTTCGGAACTGCCGTACAAATTTGAGAGCAACTGCTTTGGCATTCGCCTCCTCGGATTCCGCATCGAGCGAGTCAAGCGCCGCCTCGATATCCGCGTCAGATAGTCCGTGCCCTTTCATCTGTTCCCGAAGGCGGCGTCTGCTGACCGGTTTTGTTGAAAGCCGCGTTTCGACAAAGCGCTGCGCGTAACGCGTATCGTTCAGCAATCCGAGTTCCTTCAGGCGTTCAACCGTTGCATCCACATCCGCTTCTCCGAATTCCTTTCCGTCAAGGTATGACTGTACTTCGGAGACAGTGCGGTCCTTCAACGTCAGATATTTCATCGCGTAATCCATCGGCGATAATGCTCTTTGACCTGTCTGCTTCATCTTATACTCCTTATTATATTACGCAGTATAACACACTTTTTGCTTTATGAAAAGAAAAGTGCAAAAAAGATGCAACGTTTTCGAGCATAAAGCCGTCTTTTTATATATAAGAGCTGCATAAGACGCTTGAAGCATTTCGGAAAGATGTATAAAAAATGTGCCTGAAATGTAACTTATTAGTAAATGCTTCTCAAAAAGGATGGTATTTTCAAAAAAAGCGTGTACAATGAAATCATCATGAAAGAAGGATCTGATGTAAATGAAGAAACGTTATCTCTGGCTATTCCCCATCGTTGCTCTGCTTTTGGTCCTCTGCCTTGGTTGCAGAGAATCAAATGCGCAGACAAATGTAGATTATAATCCCCGTACGGGTGAGCAGATCGTTTCCGACGGAACTGCGCACGGCGGCTCGGACGAGATTTCAATCGTAACGCCGGAACCTGATCTGCACCGTGAAGAGCTCGATGCGATTCTGAAGCGTATCACCATGCTGGACGGCGTTACCATCAACGGCGTTCCTGTCGGCGGTATGACCATGGATGAAGCGAAGTCTGCCGTCCTCCCTTCCATCGAACAAGCAAAAAAGGATTTGCAGATTCATGTCAGCTTCGGCGACGTCAATGAGACGTTCTCCGGAGAATCGATTGCAACGGTCAGCGATGTTGAACAGGCTCTGAACGACGCATTTGCTTTGCTGCGCGAAGACACCGGTTTTGAAGCCGTAACGGCAGAAGTCGAGCGGATCAAAACCTCGGGACAGGATTTCCCCGTGCATCTGACGTTTGATGAAGAAGCGCTGCGTACCGCCGTCAATACGTTTGCCGAAGCAAACAGCACCAAGCCGGTCAACGCAACCGTCGCCTACAACAGCGATGAAAACAAGATTGATTTCATCAGCGACATTCCGGGTCGAACCGTAGATTGTGAACAGCTGATTGCGTCGCTGATGAATGCACAGCCCGGCGATACGATCGCCGCGCCTGCTGAAGAAACGGCTGCAGAGATCAAGCTTGACGACATCCAAGGCAAATATGTGATCCGCGGTACCAAAACCACGAATTATTCCAGCAGCATCAAGAACAGAAAATACAACATCAAGTACGGAGCAGGCAAGATCACCGGAACCGTTCTCCATCCCGGCGACGTCTTTTCCGCAAACGGAACACTCGGCGTACGCAACAAGGCAAACGGTTGGAAGGTTGCTACCGCGTATGAAGCAGGCGCACATGTCAAGCAGTACGGCGGCGGCGTCTGCCAGCTTTCCAGCACGCTCTACAACGCTGCTGTCATGGCGGATATGAAGATTGTGGAACGTAGAAATCATTCGATGTTTGTGGATTATGTGTCGAAAGGACTTGACGCCACGATCAACTCCACCGGCAACATCATTGACTTCAAATTTGAAAACAGCAGCAAGTCGGATATCATCATCATCGCCAAAGCAGACGGAAAAGAGCTGACCATGGAAATCTGGGGCATTCCGATCATTGAAGACTCCAACGGCGAATACGACGAGATTCGCATTCCGAAACCGGTAAAGACCAAGACGCTGAAGCCGAGCGGAGCCGTTGAGTATATCGTCGATGAATCAAAGCCCGCCGGATATAAGAAAGAAGAAGTCAAAAACCGGAACGGCGCAGTTTATGAAAGCAAGAAAGAGTATTATCTGAACGGCGTACTTGTCAAAACCGAAAAGCTCGATACGTCTACCTATAAGGCGTTTGCCGGTGTCTATATCGTCGGACCGGACGCAACTCCGAAACCGGATGATTCGACGCCGAAGCCCGATACCCCGAAACCCGACAATCCGACGCCGAAGCCGGATGATCCGACGCCGAAGCCCGATACCCCGAAGCCGGATGATCCGACGCCGAAGCCCGATACCCCGAAACCGGATCCCGATCCGACGCCGAAACCCGATACGCCGAAGCCGGATCCAACGCCCAAACCCGACAATCCGGGTGATGACGGCGAGGGATAACAATGCAGCGGGACCGCCTTGCACGGCGGTCCCGTTTTGTGTTATACTCAATTTATAAATACGAAACAATGTGAGGCTGCTATGAAAATCCGACTGTTGAATCCGGATCAATTCAAAACGACTGTATGGAGCGGCGGAAAAACGACCGAACTGTATCTCTACCCGTTCGACGGATCTTATGCAGATCGCCGTTTTCAGTTTCGGATCAGTTCTGCCATCGTCGAGCAACCCGAATCACGCTTCACAAAGCTTGACGGCGTGACGCGGTATCTGACGCCTCTCTGCGACGGGTTTTATCTGAAACGAAACGGACATTGGTTCTTTCTTCCGAAAGGCGACGTTTTGCGTTTTTCCGGTGATGAGGATATCCTCTGCCGCGGAAGCGGTCGCGATCTGAATCTGATGCTGAAAGGCGCGCGCGGCGAAATGCGCGTCCTTCCGACCGGTGATCACGCCTTGACGCTGCACGCGTTTCTGTTTTTATACTGTCCCAATGAGACGGTCGTAAACGGAACGGTCGTTCCGGAGAACGGTTTTGCGGAAATCACATCCGCAGGATTGTCCACGCTTCGGATCTCGAATCCCTCCGTACTGTTTACGATCGACGTCTGAAACCGTCAGTATTCGTCTTCTTCGGTACCGTCGCCCTGTGCTTCCCGCAGGAGTGCCAGCATTCGCAGCGAATCAATATCGAGAGGCTGTCCGCCGGACGTTCCGATACACGCCGAGCATACAAAGAAGCATTCAGGACAGATGCAGCGGCTCTGAACGCCTTTTTCATCCTGAACCATGTAAGCTCCGCAACGTTGACAACTGCAGCGCATCATATCACCTCCGTCGATATTGTAGCATCCAAAACAACACTTTTCAAGCTTGCGCAAGCATGATATACTATTGTTATGAAACGAATTCTTCCGATCCTTCTGATCCTGCTTCTGATACCGTTCTTCGGCGTGCAGGCGGATGAAAGCAACAAGATCATACAGCAAGGCGATAAGGGCGAAGAAATCGTCCGTATTCAGACACGCCTGTTCGATCTCGGGTATTATTCCTATAAACCTACCGGGAGCTACCGTACCGTGACAAGAACTGCCGTCGTTGATTACCAAGCGGCGTCAGGTCTGATGAGCGACGGAAGCGTAGGCGCGGAAACCATGGATGCGCTCTTCTCCAGAGGCGCAAAGCGCGTCGAATTTCACGCTTATGTTCCTTTGAGTTTTTCTGCGCAGGGGTCGATCGCTCAAAGGGGAAATCCGATCGTATGGAAAGATGTGCAGCCGAAACTCAAGGCAGGCGAATCCTATCGAATCAAAAACGCCGCGACCGGAGAAGAAGCGATACTCCTGTTTGTATCCGGTGAAAGCCATGCGGAAATGGATCTGCCGCTGCAGATTCAGGACCGGACCGCTGCGCTGACCATGCTGACAAATTGGCTCGGAAATAGCAACAGTTTTTATAAATGCGCGATCCTGTTCGATCTGGACGGTCAGTGGGTCTCCGCTTCCATCCAATGGGACGGTGTCTCCCATGCATGCATCTATTTTTCCGGCAGTCTTTCACACGTATTGCATCTGCCCGATCTTGAACACGAGGCGAACATCCGCAAGGTCAGCTGAATCCGTACAGATATAAAAACAGACGCATTTGCGTCTGTTTTTTATGATTTCTTTTCCGCGATCAGCAATTCGACGTCGATTGTTACGGAATGCAGCGCATCGGCATCGAGCGATTCCGGATCCGTCCCGAATGTCAACGGCGTCATATGCAAAAAGTCCTTTGCCTGCCCCGGCGTTAACGGATATTCCCTGCAAATACGGATTTGATCAAGCAAATGAAAACGGTCGGACAGGAGCGAAACGACCGAGTGATTGGAATACGTCTCACTGCGCAGACGATCTGTCATCATCGCCCGAATCTCCTTGAGATACCCCGTCTGCGGAACAAGCTTGATCAATCGTCCGCTGCGCTTCAGAATACGGGAAAACTCCGCATAATGCGCAGGCGAGAACAAGTTCAGTATCAAATCGGTCGAATCGTCCTTCAGCGGAATATGCGTCAGGTCACCGACCGCCCAAAGGATCGGCCCTCCCCCGTTCGCTGCAAGCTTTATCGCATCTTTGGAAAGGTCCAAGCCGAAGGTCGTCCCCGCCTGCAGCGCTTTTGTAAACGTGCCGTCGCCGCATCCCGCATCCAGCACAACGTCCGGATTCAGCGGCATCGCGTTCCGAACGGCGTCGATCACGCTGTCATAGAATCCGCCTTCCAGAATTCTCCTGCGCGATTCAAACAGCTGTTTTCCGTAACGGCTCTGCGCCGCATTCGGAACAAAATTCACATACCCTTTTCTTGACGGATCAAAGGTGTGCCCGTTTTCACAATGCAGAGAGGAACCGCGATGCGAAAACGCCGTCCCGCAATGAGGACAGCGCAGCAATTCGATATGATCGAAAAACTTTTCAGCGCTCACAGATGCTCCTTCTTCGATTCCGATTCAAAATCGAACGCATCTTTCGGAAGCGATGTTTTGGGGTCTTCTGTTCCGGAATGGTCAGATTCTTCCTTCTTTTGTTCCTTTTCGTGTTTTCTGCGAATCGATCTCGCAAATTCGTCGGCAATCAAAAACAGGATTACGACGCCGACAATCATGTAGGTAAAAACAGTAACGTTCTTTCCCATCAGCCGCAGAACAAGTATTGTCACCAAAAGTGCTGCGCCGATCACTCCGAGAACGATCTCCATGATCTTCCAGATTCTTTCGTTATCCTTCATATAACTCCCTCCACCGGTCAGATGCTTCCCTGTTCACGAAGATACGCTTCGGCGATCCCCTCCATCCCGTCTCTGTCCGACGGAATCACGGTTTCCGTGTGCGTATGAAGCATCATATATTTCAAAATGGCTGCGCCCTGCAAAATGACGTCGCCGCGTTTCAAGAGCAGCGGATGACGCATGCGTTCCGCCTCCGACAGCTTTGACAGCGATTTCAAAAGCGAATCCAGTTTCGGAAGCGTAACGGTCGACAGTCGTTTCGGATCGAATAAAGTTTGCATGGCAAGCAGCGCACCGATCGATGTGATCGTTCCGCCCACGCCGTAAACCGGCGCCGGCACATGATCGGGAACATCGGCATGGTCATCAATCCATGCAAACAGCCTGTCCGACAAAATTTCAGGATTATTGTCGTCGCATTGCTCTTTGGCACGAACACAGCCGCACGGAAAGCTCAGCGAGCGTTCTTTTGTAACGATCTGAAAACTGCCTCCGCCGATATCGAAGACCGTTCCAGCGCCGCCCGTTACGGCGGAAAACGCATAGTTACCCTCTTCCTCTCCCGAAAGAACACGAACGGAAACGCCGGTTCTCTCACGTACATACGAAACGAATGCATCCCTGTTTTTTGCATCGCGAACCGCGCTTGTCGCATAGGCTATCACCGGTACCTGCAATTCGTCTGCAATTTGTCGATACTGCGCAATTGCTTCCACGGTGGCTTCCACACGATCCTCCGAAAGCATGCCTGTCTCATCAATCCCTTTGGCAAGGCGCGTTGTGCACAGGACCTTGCGGATTGCGCGCACTTTGGCGGACTCCGTTCCCGCCGTCATCAGCCGCACGGAGTTGCTGCCGATATCTATTACTGCAATTGCGGGTTTCATTCTGCCACCGATACCGCACTGTCGTCAAGAATGATTTTATCTTCCTGATAGTGCCATCCATATTTGATCATACCTTGTTGAATCTTGTATGTGTCCGTGCGCATAAACTGCAGATTCTCGCGTTCCTGCGCATAGGTTCGTTTTGTTTGGTTCAGTTCTTCGACGCGCGCATTGTATTCGTCGCGTGCGGAATGAATCCGGATCCTCTGCGGAATCAGTACAACAAACAGAATGATCACACAGGCGATCAATACAAGAATAAAATGTATCAATTTGAACCGAATCGTTCTTACGATTCTTTTGGACGGACGTTCCATGCGTACAGTATAGCAGATGATCTGCCAAAACGGAACCTATATTTTGCAGATTTTTTGTGATATTCTTGCAAATAACGGTGCAAACAGCAAGTAGAACATTATAAACCCTGCAAAATAAGCTGCGAGAAGGAATCCGCGCATCGATCCGTAATTCGCCGCGTAGAGATACCCCGCGAGAAGTGCAAACATAACAGCGACAAATACAGCATCGCACAGATGCAAAACGATCTTTGATTTGAAGCGTGTCCGTACAATTCGAAGCAGCAGATAACAAAGCCCTGCAACAGCGCCTCCATGAAAGAGCAGCAGCGCTTCATAAGGCTGTGCGAAAACGTCGATCATTTGTGTTTGAAAAAGAACGGACGGCGTTCCGGTTCCGGCTGTTCATATTCGATCGAAGCAATGTTTCCCTCCAGAAGAACCTGCCCGTCTTCCGGGTTCAGCTTGCCGAGCTTCAGTCCCTCACCCCAGATGGTGAGCGTTCCCGCCTGCGTGAGAACCGTCATTTCATCCTCCTGGAAGCTTTCTACATCCACCACACCGGTGATCCGCATCTTCCTGCGCCCTTCGATCAGAATACTGTGGGCGGAAGGCTGCATTAATTCCTTTTCATGTTTTTCCATACAGACACCTCCCTGTCTTCGATGCATTGTATGCACCGCTTTCTGTTTCTACGCAAAAATCGGAAACGAAACTTCGCTATTTTTGTCGAAACGCTTGACAAGTCTTTTTTATGCCCATAAAATAAGTATCAGTCAATCCGTTCTTTCATATTTTCTTTTATCCATCCCACAACTAAATCAATTGTACATCGGAGGCATTTTGTGAATCAAACCGAATTGGAAGCATTGACGATTAACGAGCTGTACAATCTTTCTAAACAGCACGGTATTCCCTCTTATCGAAAATATAAAAAAGCACAGCTGATCGAAATGCTGCAGGCTCCCGCACCTGAAAAGAAAAAGCGCGGCAGACCTGCAAAAGAAAAAGCCGAAGAATCCCCTGCAGAAGAAAAACCACAACTTAAAAAACGAGGACGTCCTGCGAAAGCTGCAGTTTCCGAGCCCGAAAAGCCTCTGCCGGAAGACTCTGTTTCTTTGCCGGAGCAGCCGTCCGATCAACCCCTGGGTTCGACCGAGCCGCATACCGAGCAGTCCAAAGGGCCGGCTGACGAATCCGAAAAGGCACAGGACCATACCAACGGAGAACAGCGGAACCGTTATCCCCGCAGCAATTACCGTCAGCAGAACGGACGTCAGAATCAGAATCGCAATTATCGTCAGGGAAACCGTCCGCAGTATCATTCACCCGACAACGATCAGAAATCCGAAAAGCCCGCTGAGCCGGTACAGCTTCCCGAAACGGGAACGGCGGCAGGCGTACTGGAGATTATGGAGGGCTATGGGTTCCTCCGCGTTTCCAACTACGACGCCGGTCCGAACGACGTTTATGTCGCAAATGCTCAGATTCGGCGCTGCAATCTCAAAAACGGCGATTTTGTGGAAGGTCGCACACGTGCGCGCCGCGAAGGTGACAAATATGAAGCTCTCTTGTTTGTGGACCGTGTCAACGGCAAGGATCCGGACGAAAATGCGCAGAACCGCATCAATTACGAGGATCTCGTCCCCATCTTCCCGAACGAACGCTATACGCTCGAAACGCCGGGACGCGTCAACAATCTCTCCGTTCGTCTTATCGACCTGATCGCTCCGATCGGAAAAGGACAGCGCGCCATGATCGTATCTCAGCCAAAAGCCGGTAAAACGACGCTCTTGAAGCAGATAGCAAACGGTATTACCGAGAACTATCCCGATACGCATCTTATCGTACTGCTTATCGACGAGCGTCCCGAAGAAGTCACCGATATGCGGCGCAGCATCAAAGGCGAAGTTGTAGCCTCCACGTTTGACGAACTCCCCGAACATCATACACGCATTGCCGAAATGGTGCAGGAACGCGCCATGCGCCTTGTGGAGGACGGACGGGATGTCGTGATCCTTCTGGACTCGCTGACGCGTCTCACACGCGCTTATAACCTTGTCATTCCGCCGACAGGCAGAACGCTTTCCGGCGGTATGGATCCCGGTGCGCTGCACAAGCCGAAACGCTTTTTCGGCGCGGCACGCAATATCGAAAACGGAGGCAGTCTGACCGTGATCGCGACGGCACTCGTCGAAACCGGCAGCCGAATGGACGACATCGTCTACGAGGAATTCAAGGGTACCGGCAATATGGAGATTCACCTCGACCGCAGACTTTCCGAAAAGCGCATCTTCCCTGCGATCGACGTCTATAAATCCGGCACGCGCAGAGACGATCTCCTTCTGTCCAGAACCGAGCTTGACGGTGTACGCATGCTGCGGAAGATGCTTGCAAACGGCGGGACCGGTGACGTAACCGAAAACCTCGTCAATATGATGGATAAAACCTTAAACAACGAAGATTTTCTCATTCGTCTGAAGGATTGGGTTCGCATCTTCGAAAAGGAAGGTTTCACCTCCAATCACGGACAGCAGAACCGCTACGGCCAATAAAAAAGTTTGAAAAATAGAAAAATTTATCTTGCTTTTTTCAAACAGCATGGTATAATAGCCGTTGGTAATGCATTACACGACGAAGGAGTGATAATACATGAAGAAAAATATTCATCCGTCTTACGGCGAAGCGGTCGTGCGCTGTGCCTGCGGCGAGACCTTCCTTACCGGCTCCACCAAGGGCGAGCTGAAGGTCGAAATCTGCAGCAAATGCCACCCGTTTTTCACGGGCCGTCAGAAGCTGGTCGACAGCGGCGGACGAGTAGATCGCTTCAAGAAGCGCTACGGTCTGTAAGAACAA
>CAMORL010000015.1 GCA_946623765.1 uncultured Clostridia bacterium | reverse complement strand
TTGCCGGTCGGCTCGTCTGCAAGCACGATCTCCGGTGCGTTCATGAGCGCTCTTCCGATCGACACGCGCTGCTGCTGTCCGCCGGAAAGCTGATTCGGAAGATTGTTCTTTCGATCCTCCAACGCGAGCAGGTGCAGCAGCTCGTTGAGCCGTTCTTCGTCGACCTTGCGTCCGTCCATGCGCACGGGCAGCGTCATGTTTTCGACCGTGTTCAAAACCGGGATGAGGTTATAAAACTGATAGATCAGCCCGACGTGACGGCGGCGGAAGATCGCAAGCTGTTCCTCGTTCTGCGCATAGACATCCTGTCCGTTCATAAAGACTTTGCCGGACGTCGGACGGTCGACGCCGCCCAATGCGTGCAGCAGCGTCGATTTGCCGCTGCCGGACGGACCGATGATCGCCAGGAATTCGCCCTTTTCCACCGAGAACGAAACGCCGTCCAGCGCGCGTACCTCGTTAACCCCCGCGCCGTAGATTTTGGTCAGGTTTTCCACCTTCAGTATTTCCATGAGATTGCCTCCTTTTGTTCTTCTGCATCCATTCTACAAAAGAAAAGTGACAGTTCGGTGACCGAAAAAATCCGGCGCGCATGTCGCCGGATCCGACGGATTCTTCCGATGGATTTACAGAACGGATTTATAAAAAGTAATGACGAACATCGCGCCGCCGTTCTCGGCGTTTTTCGCGACGATCGTGCCGCCCTGACTTGCGATCACCTCGCGCGAAAGCGCAAGCCCGATGCCGATGCTGTCGCCTGCGGCGTTCTTTCCGCGATAGAAGCGTTCAAAGACATGTCCGAGATCCTCCGGATCGAAGCCGGTTCCCGTATCGCGCATCGTGATGCGGCAAAGGATCGGGCTGTCCTCGATCGCAGCCGTGATCCGTCCTCCCTCCGGCGTGTGCTCCAGACAGTTTTTGAGAATGTTCGAAAGCGCTTCAACCGTCCATGCGCGATCGACGCAGAGGTCCGCCGTGCCTTCGACGGCAAAGGAAATGTCCTTCAGTTCCATGCGGATGCGGAGCGGTTCGGCGGCTTCCCCGATCAGCGCGCCCGCGTCGGTCGGTTCCGGGCGGAAGCGCACGGTTTCGGCGTCGAGCTTCGACAGCTTCAGAAGCGTTTCCGTGATCCATTGGATGCGCGAAAGCTGTTCTCTGAGCTCGTGCAGGTATCTGCGCCTTCGATCCGGCGGCAGGTCGTCCTCCGCAAGAAGCGAAACGAGCAGGTTCATTGCGGTCAGCGGCGTTCGGATCTGATGGAACAGATCGGCGATCGCGTCCGACAGCAGCCGCTTGTCCGCCTTCAGCTGATCGTTCTGTTCACCGAGACGCACGGTCATTTTGCGGATCTCCGCCGTGAGGATCGCCAGCTCCCCCTCCTCGCTCTCGGCAATCAGGATCCGATCCTGTTCGTGCAGCACGCGGTCGATGCTCTTTGAAAGCGCGTCGATCCTTGCATACCGTCTGTGCCCGAGCCAAAGATGCAGAGCGGTGAGACCGCCGCCGAGCGCAAGCGCCGATACGCCGGCAAGCGGATGCACAAAAAAGCCCGCAGCGGCGAATACCGCCGTCAGCGCGGCGTCTGCAATGCATTCGATTTTCAGTTCCCGATTCCGAAACATATCAGTCCATGCGGTATCCGAGTCCGCGTACGGTTTTGATGATCTGCTGCTCCCCGCCTTCGTCGCCGAGCTTTTCGCGCAGCCGCTTGATATAGACGGTCAGGGTATTGTCGTTGACGTAATCTCCCGCGATGTCCCAGATATCCTCGAGCAGCTTTTCGCGCGTCAGCAGCCTTCCCCGGTGATTCACAAACGCCATCAGAAGGCGATACTCCAGCGCCGAAAGCCGCAGCTCTTCTCCGTCCCTTAAAACGAGTCCCTTTTCGGGATCGACGGTCACGCTGTTTCCGAGCGTCAGCACGGTTTCCCTGCCGCTTCTTCTGAGCACGCTTTTGATGCGCGAAACCAGCTCTCGCGGACGGAACGGCTTTGTGATATAGTCGTCCGCGCCCATGTCCAGCCCCTTGACCACGCTGTTTTCGTCACCGGATGCAGTCAGAAAGATCACCGGTATGCCCTTTGCTTTTGCCGCTTCGCAGACGGGGAATCCGCTCCCCCTCGCAAGCGATACGTCCAGCAGCGCAAGATCGAACGGCGCCGCTTCGATCGCCGACACCGCCGGTTTTTCCGACGATTTCGACACGACCGAAAAGCCCTCGCTTTCCAAAAACGCCGAAAGCGTCCGCACGATCGCCGGATCGTCTTCGACCAAAAGTATTCTCATCGTTGTTCTCCTATGCTCTTTTGCGGTATGCGGCAGATTATGCGGTTCTTACGGATGCAGCGTTCGGTGTATGAAATCACGGGCGATGCGTTCGTAGCGGGGACGGTCGATCAGAAAGCTCAACCCGTGCCCTGCGTCCGGGAATGTGTGCAGTTCCACCGCGTCGGGATTTGCCCCCGCGATCTCCCGCCCCATCTCACATGGTACGAACCGGTCGTCCTCGCCGTGGATCAGCAGAACCGGCACCGGCGAGCGTTTCACAGCCTTTGCGGCGTCTGCCGCGTTCGGATCGAATCCGCCGAAGACCCGTGCGCCGAGCCAAAGAAACGGCCAGATCAGCCGCGGCGGCAGCTTTCGGTCAACGAGCACCTTCGTGATAATTGCCTTCGGACTCGTAAACGGCGCGTCCGCAATGATTCCCCGGACGTTCTCCGGAAGCGCAAGCCCGGACGCCATCAGCACCGTCGCCGCACCCATCGAGATCCCGCACAGCAGGATCGGAACGTCGCCGAAGCGGTTTCGCGCCCACTCGATCCAGGTCAGGCAATCCAGCCGTTCCTTCACACCGAACGTGATGACGTGTCCCTCGCTCGTGCAGTGCGCGCGCTCCTCGATCATCAGAATCCGGAGTCCTTCGCTGCGGTACAGCTGCATACCGCCGGAAAAATCGCGCGAGGGCGTCCCGCGGTATCCGTGAAACAGGATCGCAAGCGGCGCGCCGTCCGCTCCGGGATAATACCGTCCGGAAAGATGCAGTCCGTCGAACGACGTCGTGCCGACGCGTTCGAAGGGGATCGCGTTGAGCGTCCGGATCATTTCGGAAACCGTTTCCCTGAGCGGCGCCATCTGATCGGACGAAGGAATGTTGAAATCGTCGTTCTGCGTTTTGTTCGGCGAACGGAACACGATCGAAAACGTTGCGTACGCGATGCCGAGTAAGGCGGCGGCAAGACACAGCAGAACCGCTGCGCACAGAAGTGCGATCACAGCGATCCCTCCTTTTTGAGACGTTCGACGATCAAAAGATCCGCGGGAAGCCAGTTCACGTCAAGCAGATGTTCCCGACGAAGCCAGCGCGCCGATTCGTGCTCGAGAAGCTTTGGCTCGCCTTCCGCGATCGTGCAGAGAAAGCAATCCATGGAGAGATGGAATGCAGGGTAATCGTATTCCACCGTCAAAAGATACCGTTCCGGCTCGACCGCAACGGCAAGCTCCTCCCTGATTTCGCGTACCAAGGCCGCTTCGGGCGTCTCTCCCGCCTCGATCTTTCCGCCCGGAAACTCCCAGAAATCCTTGTATGCGCCGTACCCGCGCTGCGTTGCAAGCACCGCGCCGTCCCGGTGTATCACCGCCGCGACCACTCTGACCGTTTTCATAAAACTCCCTCGGATATGATTCTAAGCGTATTATAGCGGAACGTGCGGTCCGATTCAACCTCTTTTGCGCAATCGGGCGTTGCGGAAACGTCCGGATATGGTATAATGGGACAGACCAACGCAAAGGAACGCCAAATGAAACGGATCAAAATTTACGGGACGCTCGGTCCCTCCTGCAAAACACAGGAGATTCTCAAAGCTATGTTGTTTGAAGGGCTCGACGGCATGCGCCTGAATCTGTCGCATGCCGGACTCGAAGAAGCGTCGGATCTGATCAAGGCGTTTCACGACGCCGCCGATGCGCTCGGCGCACATCCGGAGCTTTTGATCGACCTAATGGGTCCGGAACTGAGGATCGGCAGGCTCGATTCGCCTTTGACGCTTGTCGCCGGTGAGCGGATCGATGCAAACGCCATCCCGTTTCCGGACAATGTGATGCGCATTCTTCAGTTCGCCGGTCTCAGCACGGAGATCCTTTTGGACGACGGCAAGATCCTTTTGCGGCACGAGGGAAACATGCATCTGCGGGTCATACGCGGCGGCGTTCTCAAAAGCATGAAGAGCATTCTGCTGCCCGAATATGCAAACCTCTCCGCCCCCGTTCTGACAAAGAAGGATCGAAAGCACCTTGCCCTTGCAAAGCAGTACGGCGTCACCGGCGTTATGCAGCCCTTTGTGCGCAGCGGGGAGGATCTTCTTGCGGTGCGCCGCGCCATGGACGAATCCGGTCTTCGGAACGCGCGTCTGTTTGCCAAGGTTGAAAATGCCGCCGGCATTGCGCATCTCGACGAACTGATCGCAAACTGCGACGAAATCGTGATCGCTCGCGGCGATCTCGGCAACGCGATGCCGCTGTGGGAACTTCCCGCGGCGCAAAAAACGATCGCGGCACGCTGTCAGGCGGCGGGACGGGACTTCATGGTGGTGACGCAGATGCTGGATTCCATGACGCACCGTCCGGTTCCGACACGCGCGGAGGTCTCCGACATTTTCAACGCAGTGCTCGACGGCGCTTCCTCCGTAATGGTGACCGGTGAAACCGCATCCGGCGAGTACCCCTTGGAAACGATCCGCTATCTTGCACGAACCGTGCGCGAGGCGGAAGCGTATCTTTCGGGGAGATAAGCATCGATTTTTACTTGCAAATCCCGTGTTTTTGGGCGATAATAAAGGCAGAGATATCACAGGAGGATTCAGACATGGCACAAAAGAACCCTGTTCCCGGAACGAACGGCAACCGTTACGTTCCCTTTTCCGAGCGCACCGGAGAGCGCTCCGTCGTTTTCTTTACCCGCGATCTTTCCGAAGCCGGGCTTCTGAAGATCTATGACCGCGTATGCTCCGTTCTCACGGGCAAAGTTGCAATCAAGCTGCACACCGGCGAAGCGGAAGGACCGAACTTTCTCCCCCGTCCATGGGTCAGAAAGCTCATCGAAACGCGCCTTCCCGATGCGGCGATCATCGAAACCAACACCTATTACGAAGGCAGCCGCTATACGACCGAAGCGCACAGAGAGACGCTGAAGATCAACGGCTGGACGTTCTGCCCGGTCGACATCACCGACGAGGACGGCGTTGCCGAGCTTCCGGTCAAGGGCGGCAAGTGGTTCGACGTCATGCACGTCGGCAAAAACATGCTGAACTATGATTCGCTTCTCGTGCTCACGCACTTCAAGGGACACGCCATGGGCGGCTTCGGCGGCTCGAACAAGAACATCGGCATCGGCTGCGCGGACGGCAGAATCGGCAAGAAGGAGATCCACACGACCGAGGGTTCCGACAATATGTGGAGCATTGCGCAGGAGGAGCTGATGGAGCGCATGACCGAAAGCACCAAGGCGACGGTCGATCACTTTGCGCCGCACGTCTGCTTTGTGAACACGATGCGGAACATGTCCGTTTCCTGCGACTGCGAAGGCGCGGAAGCGGAACCGGTCGTGACCCCGGACGTCGGCATCGTCGCGTCTTTGGACATTCTTGCGGCGGACGCCGCGTGCGTCGATCTCATCTACGCGCTGCCGAATTTCGGCGGCAAGGCAATGATCGAGCGCATCGAGACGCGCCACGGTCTCCGGCAGCTCAGCTATATGAAGGAGCTCGGGATGGGCAGCGACCGCTATACCCTGATCGACATCGACAACGGCGACGCCGTCATCACCGCCGAAGAAGCGGTCAAGGACATCGACCCCGTCTGGACGCCGGACCGCTACAACACCTTCGTCGGACGCAATAAGCGCAGACTGTCCTGATCCCTTTTGCGAAATACGTCGAAAGCCCGCTTTTACGGCGGGCTTTTTTGCATCTTGCTTTTTGGCGGAAACTGTCTTATGATAGGCGTATCGTTTTTTCCAAAGGAAACAAACCATGACGAAACAGGAATTGCGGGAAAACCGGACCGTCGGCGCGATCCTTCTGAATATGCTGATCGCGGCGGTCAGCCTCTTTATCAACGGCTTCGGGCTGTATCTCACCATCCGCGCAAACATCGGCGCCGCGCCGTGGGACGTGCTGAATCTCGGCATCTCCAAGACGTTCGGCATCCTTTACGGCACCGCGTCCATCGCCGTTTCGATCACGATCCTGCTCATCGACATTCTGATGAAGGAACCCGTCGGCATCGCGATGTTCATCGACGCGATCGTCGTCGGAAAGGCGGTCGACTTCTTCATGTGGATCGACCCGATCCCGCCCTGCACGACCCTTTGGACGTCGATTCCGCTGCTCATCGCAGGGCTGTTCGTCCTTGCCTACACGCAGTACGCCTATATGATCGCGTCGCTCGGCTGCGGTCCGCGCGATACGCTGATGGTCGGACTTGCCAAGCGCGTGAAGAAGATTCCGATCGGCGTCGTCAGCATTGCGATCCTCGGTACCGCCACGCTGATCGGCTGGCTTTTGGGCGGTCCCGTCGGAATCGGCACGATCCTCTGCGCGTTCGGCGCCGGTCCGATCATGCAGCTTGCATTCCGCACCGTCCGGTTCGATGCGACAACCATCCGTCACCAGCGTCTGCGCGACTCCTTTTCCGTGATCTTCAAAAAACACGCCTGACCGTTTCACCGCGCACGCGGTACGAAAAACAGCCTCCGCATTGCCATGCGAAGGCTGTCTGTTTCTGTGTTCCTTTCGCCGCAATCCGCGGCGCATAGGATGCGTTATAAACGGTCGGAATCGGTCCGATCGAGCGAAATCAGCGTCATTTCGCGCTTGAAAACGACGGGCGAACCGCAGTAGCGGCACAGAGTCTCCTCGACGTTGACCTTCGCGCCGCAGTTCGGACAGTCGATCATGTTCAGTCCTTCGTGCAGAACGATCTTCCGGTTTCTGTTTTCACGCAGCAGCGTGACGCGCCGCCATTCCTGCTTTGCGGACAGCGCCGCCCCCTGTTCCGTCACCGTGCGCAGCAGAATATCCGCCGAAATCTCCTGCGCGTTTTCTTTCTTTTCGATCTTCTGATTTCGGAAGTCGAGAACGTCGTAGTCGATCACGTTCCGAACCGACGCGTCCTCTCCCTCGTAGAAATACCGGTTCAGCTCTTGGGAAAGACCGTTATGAAACGCTTTGACCGAGAGCCCGGCGTCGGTCAGATCGCGGAAGAACGTCCGCATCACCGCACTCTGACGCTGCTGCTTTTCCATTTCGTCCCTGTGGATATCCAGTTTGCTGCGGATATACAGAAACGCCAGAAAAGCGATGCTCCCTGCGCCGAGACCGATTCCCGCGCCTTTGATGTAATCCATCAAAAGCGCAGTACGTCCGGAACAAAGCGTGATCGGCATGCAGATCGCGATTCCGACGGCGATGCAGAGCAAATACAGCAGCACGTTTTTTGCGGAACGGCTTTTGACGAAATCGGAATGATCGCGCTGTCCCGCTTTCCGTTCGGCATATTCAAGATTTCCCGGCGCGCCGCAAAACGGACAGCCCTCCGAAAAATCGTCGCGCGCGGCGGTTCCCCCGCAGGCGGGGCACCTCAGAAGTCCGTCCTTTGTTTCCGGATAGACAAAGGAATACAGAATCCCCGGGTTAAACTCCGTTTCCTGCAGCAGCTGTTTGTCGCCGTGAAAATACTGCTTATCCAGAATGACCCCGTTGTTCACGTCGTCGCATACCGACCCGTCGCTGCTTCTTCTCTTCGTGATTCCTCCGTCATAGTATTCCGTGACGATACGGATCCCGCACTTGTGCAGTCTCCGCTTATGCATGCTTTCGTAAACCATTGCCGCTCGGTTCTCCGATCAGTGATTGTTATTGTTATTGTTGTTATTGTTATTGTTGTTATTGCTGCTTCCGCCGCCGAAGCCGCCGCCGGAAGAACTGCTTCTCTGCGCCGCAAGATACGCCGCGGAATATGTGAAGCGAAGACCGTTTGTATCCATTTGGATCGCCTCAATCTCTCCCGATCGGCTGTTAACCGGAAGTTTGACGTCCGTTGCCTCCGGCTGCCCGTCAAAATACAGCTTCACCGTGCCGGTTTCGGCGATCGCCTCGAGCTGTTTCAGCTTGCCCGATGAAAACGCCTCAAAAAGATTCTCCGCCGTTTCGTCTGTCATCGTGCAGTACTGCCGCAGCTCTCTCAGCCCGACCAACGTCTTGATATCATTGTAGGTTTTCGGAATGATCGTTTTCATTTTGAAGCATCTCCTCGTTCAGATAGTAGAATTCAATGTTCGGAAACGGCAGATCCATTGCCTGTATGTGATAGAACGCGTTGTTCTTCTGCTTGGCGTAGTGATAATCCCGCAGCGCGCCGGTCGTGAAGAACACGTTGTTCGCCTCTGTTTCGGAAAGCGCGGGACCGTATCGGCGGAAAAAGTGCGTCAGGTCCACGGCGTCGTACCCCGATATGTCGGACGGACGCGCCTCCGCAACCTGCTTATAGATCAGTTCGGTCGCGATATGCCGCTGCTTTTCGCGGTTTTCGTCGCCGTAGACGATCCGGTCGCCGGTCAGAAGCTGGATGAACAGCATGTTGTTTTCCGGATAGGGGCTTGCCGTATCCAGTACGCCGTGCCGCACGTAAAGTACAACGCGGCTTTCCGGCGTCATGAACGTGAACACGCGTTCCCGCTTGGTGATCTGCGGCTCAAGCGGAAACCGTGTGCCGTCGATTTCCAGAAGAAACGCTTTGCCGTCATACACCGCGCCGAGAACCGGATCGCTTTCGATGATGCGGGAAAGCGCGGGAATCCCGTTCGGAATGCGCGGAAGCGCATGCGCCGGAATCTGCTCCGGATGCAGCGCTGCAACGTAATCCAGTACGTGCTCCCGGTTGAACGGATCCGGCTGAACATTCCATACGGGATACATCGCGCGCTGCAGCGCGCACGTATAGCTCTTCGGCGAAGCGTTGACGCGTTTCACAAACGGACAGCCGGTCTTGCATACCGACAGGTATCCGCACGACGCGCAATCCTCCGAAAACCCGCATGCGCCGTGAATTGCGGCGATCTTCTTCCTTGCCGTCTCCATGATTTCCGTCATCGACGCCGTATAGAGATTTCCGTAGTAAAACGCCGGATGGTTCTGCCCGCGGACGCAGGAGTACACGTCGCCGTTCCGTTCCAGCAGGAAGAATTTCTCTCCGCAGTTGGTGCAGTTCGTACAGTATTCCGGTCCGAATTCCGCGAACCATTTGGTGTTCATCGCTTCTTCGAGTTCCGTGCCCGCGAACGCGTTTCGGATCCCCTCCAAAAACCGGAGCTGTTCCTCTTCCGAGAGCGGATGCAAAAGGTCGTTCGTGTCCGAGTCGAAGCCGATCATGAAGTTGAAATCCGTCATGTCGAGACAGGTGTTCCGGTGAAGATACCGGATGTCTTCGACGATCTCGTCCATACGATCCAGATGCTCGCGAAAAACGGTCGCCGAAACCTTTTTATGATTCGGAAGGTCCGCAAGCATCGAAACGTTTTGCAGAATCCGGTCAAGCGTGTCCTTCCCGTCCTTCGTGACACGATACGCCCTGTGCAGGGACAGCGGAAGATCGATGCTGCCGCTGATCGAGACGTTATAATCGCGAATCGTTTCGATGTGCCTGTCCAGTTCCAGAAGGTTCGTTTTGATGTGGGGCGTGCCGACGCGGAATCCCGCGCCGGAAAGATAGCTTCCGTTCGCAGCGTAATAGTCGGCGATATAGCCGACGACCGCGCGGAAGTCCTCTTCGGAAAGCGTCGTCACCTCGCCGCCGTGCAGCGAGATATTGAACGGCATAATCCCCTCGCTGCGGCATTTTTCCACCGCGTACGCAAGCGTTTCAAGGGGCGTGTGCTCCGTTCGGACCGCCTTTGTTCCTTCCCCGAGGTAGCAGTAGCGGCACCGCATATTGCATGCCATGGTCGGCACGTAAAGCAAATGAATAAAAGTTTCCATCGTTATGCGCGTTCCGAAGATCAGTACCGGTTGACCTCCGCGTTCGTATCTTTGAATACCTTTTCCCCGAGCAGTGCATCCTTTGGGATGTCGATCGTTTTCAGATTTCTGCATTCGCGGAACGCGGACGGTCCGATTTCCCGGACGGAAGCCGGTACCCGGAGATATTCGAGCCCGTCGCATCCGCGGAACGCGGACTGCCCGATTTCAACCACGGAATCCGGAATGTCGATTTCTCTCAGCGCTTTGCATTGACGGAATGCGGACGAGCCGATCGAACCGAGCGAGCGCGGAAGCGTGACGGATGCAAGCGATCTGCAGTTTTCAAACGCGTGTCCGCCGATCCGCTCCACGCCCTCCGGGATCACAATTTCGGAAAGCTTCCTGCAGTTTTGGAAGGTTTCGCCGCGGATCTCGGTGATGCCGGAAGGCAGCTGAACCGAGGTGATGTTCAGGCTGCAGAACGTCTTTCCGCGGATCTCATTGACCGGAAGTCCTTTGTACGTTTCCGGAACAACGACCCTGTCGTCATTTTGAAGCGCGAGCGTATAATAGCGGACGTCGTATCCGCTGTTGTTTTTTTCAAAGATAAAATGCGGTTTCGCAAACAAAAACCCCGCTGCAATCAGCGTAATCACAGGCAGCGCAGCGGCTGCAGCCCACGACAGCGTCCCGCTTCGGCTGCCGCTGACCTGACTTGCAAGAACATTGTCGATCGGATCCATCGGGCGTTTTTTGACTTCTCTTCTGAGCCATTTGTCCATACGCATGCGCTTCAGGAGTATGATATACACCAAGGTCAATCCCAGGAAAACCAACACGTCGAGCACATAGTGTTCATGCCACAGGCACAGATGCACGATGTCCAAAAACAGAATGATGCTGTAAACCAGCGAAACCAACAGTCTCCGCCGGAAAATCTTCGGCATAACATAATCCTTCAGCTGATTCTCCGTCAGAAATGCTTCGATATATTTGTCCAGATAATCGTCCGCGACCTTTTCGCTGTTCGGTCCGTAGATCTGTGCGTCGAATATCTGCGCTTTCGTTTCGTCGCTGACCGGTTTCGCATGGATCGGTTCTCGTTTCATCGTGGTTGTCGCCCCCTTTGGATTCTTTTCACAGTTTATCACAGAAGACCATTGCTGACAAGAAAAAACAACCTTTCTTCTGTTTCATTTTACCGGTTGAAACCGCTGCGTTTTTCGTGTATGATATACGCTAAAGGATTATGTAAGAGGGGAAAAGCGAATATGAAAAAAATCTTCGGTACTGCTGCCGCAGTTATCGTCGTGCTCGGCCTTTTGGCGGCGGGGCTGTTTTTCAGCAATTATCAGTTGACGGAAAGGCAGCTTCAGACGCTGAAAATTCTGCTGATCGTATGTGCCGCAAGCGTTGCTTACTGCTTTATTGTCGGCGAGCTCACGCAGAACTTTTCGCAGATGGACAAGCTCTGGAGCCTTCTGCCGATCGCCTATGCGTGGATCGTCGCCGCCATGAGCGGCATGAAGCTGCGTACGGTCGTCTACGCGCTGATCGTGACGGCGTGGGGCATCCGGCTCACGGTCAACTTTGCGCGAAAAGGCGCATACCGTCTGAAGTTCTGGACCGGCGAGGAGGACTACCGCTGGTCGATCGTACGAAGCACGCGGTTTTTCAAACCGAAATTTGCGTGGACGCTCTTCGATCTGTTCTTCATCAGCTTCTATCAGAACGCGCTGGTGCTCGGAATCACGCTGCCCGGTCTTGCCGCTATGGAATCGACCGCGGCGTTCGGCGCGTGGGATATTGCGGCGACGGTGCTTGCCGTACTGTTTCTGATTCTCGAGACGGTTGCGGACGAATATCAGTGGCGGTTCCATCAGACGAAGAAACGGCTGCTTTCCGGCGGCAAAGCGCTCGAAACGCTGCCGAAGCCCTATGATCTCGGCTTCAACACGACCGGTCCGTGGTCGCGCATGCGGCATCCGAATTACCTCGGCGAGCAGGGCATCTGGCTGAGCCTGTATCTCTTTGCGGTCGGCGCGGGCGCTGCAAGCCGCGGAGTCTTTCACTGGTCGGCGGCCGGTCCGCTGCTTCTGATTCTGCTGTTCATGGGAAGCTCGATGCTCGGCGAATCCATCTCGTCCGAAAAATACCCGCGCTACCGGGACTACATCGCGCAGGTGTACAAATACCTGCCTCTCCGGAAGTTCGATCCCGAAAAGCACTGAATATCAAAAGGCTGACGCGCGTCAGCCTTTTTCTTATCCTTTTCTGTAAAACGTGTAATGAAACGCCTTTCGGAAGCCGAGCGTTTCGTAGAACGGCATGTCTGAAATGACATACGCTTTCTTTGCGCCGAGCAGCCTTGCGCGGTTCATCGCTTCATAGAGAAGCGCTCTTGCAAGTCCCTTTTTCCGATGCTTCGGGATCGTGCAGACCGGTTCGATATACGTGTAATCGGTCTTTTCGCTGAACCACAGACCGGCGAACGCGGCATACTCCCCGTTCGGACAGACCGCGCAGACGTTCAGGTCGCGGCGGTAATGCTTCCGAAGCTGCGGCAGGGGTTTCTCCTCCTGCTCGAACTGCGCGCGGTCCTCGCCGTGATCGAAGCCCTGCCAAAGAGCCCACTGCACCGCACGGAAATCCTCCTTCGGATCCGGTTCATAGAGCCGAAAACCGTCCGCAAGGCACGCCAAAAGCGGCGCGTCAAGATCGATCTCCATGACCGTCTCGGTCTCCGCGACCGGCGCAAAGCCCGCTTTCTTTGCCGCTTCGATCTCCTCTGCGTTCGTATCGCAGATCGCGATGGCAAGCCCGGCGTCGTCTTTCAGCGCGCCGTACGCGTATTTGAGGACGTCCGGGTACAGCGCGGCATACGCAGGCAGCACGCCGCAGAACGCCTCGCCGAAATACATGTCATAGATCGCCGCGCCGACGATCCGCCCGCCGTCGATCCAGAGTCCGATCGCGTCTCTCGTGCTTTTTGCAAACCACGGATGTTCATACATCCATTCAAATCGCGCCCAATTCCAGTTGATGTGCGACCGGTCCTCCCGGTTCAGCTCGATCAGAAAATCGCAGACCGCTTCGTAATCCGCGTCGCAAAAATGCCGGAACTCCATGGCTCACCGCTCCTTTCGGAACCAATCGTCCAGAAACCGCATCTGCTCCTCGGTGTGGAACCAATGCTCGCCGTCCGGCATGACAGTGAGATCTGCGCCGTGCGCGTCCGCAAAGTCCTCGATCGTTTTCCGCGGCTGGAGGTTGTCGCGCTCCGCGTACAGGATCGCGGTCGGCGCGCTCCATTCGACCGGATGCGTGCGGACATAGTCGAGGTACTCCCACGAAAGCGCAATGCCGCCTTCGAGCGGGATCGTGCCCGCCGTCTTCAGGTCCTCCTCCGTCACCTGCGCCTGCGCCATCAGCGCAAGGATGATCGATTCCATATCCACGACCGGCGAAATAAAGTACGCCCGCTCAAGCAGCGCGTCGACGTCCGCGTGCATCGCAAGGAACGCGCCGATGCTGTACCCGATGAGGCTTACGCGCCGGTATGTGCCGCAAAGTCCGAACACCGCGTCGCGGATCTCCTCGCCCGCGCTCCACGGTTCGATCCCGTGATAGTCGAGCCCGATCACGTCGCAGTCCGGAAACAGCGGACGGTAGTGTTCCGCCTCCGCCGCGCTGCCGCCCAGCCCGTGCAGAAACAGCACCGCGTCCTTTTGCTTGTTCACACGCTCATCCAGCACGAGCCGCATGTCCACGAGCGTCTGCCAGCCGGTCTTTCGCGAACGGAAGCCCATCGGGTTCCGCCCGTATTCGACGAACCCGACGCTTTCATAGAGCGCGATCGCATGCGCGTTGTCGGCAACGACGGAAAGCTCAAGCTGCGCATAGCCCGCCGCCTTGGCGCATTCGATGCATGCCTCGGTGAGCGCGCGCCCGATCCCGAGTCCCCAATACGCCTTGTCGATGCTGATGCCGAACTCGGCGCGGTGGCGCGTCTTTTCCCGCGGACGGACGCAGCTGATCCCCGCAAGTCCGACCGCTTTTCCTTCGATCTCGGCAAGCAGCTCGATCGCATTGTCGCTGTCCGTCTGCTTCTGCAGAAAGTCCGCTTCGCCCTCCGGGGTGAGCGTGCTCTCTTCCGGATAGGACCCAAGAAAGTCTGTCTCAAAGTGCGTAAGATTGAATACGTCCAGCACGGCTTGTGCGTCCGCCGCCGTGCCGTTGCGCAGCACGCATTCCCTGCCGTCCTTCAGCTTCACCGTTCTCTGATACTGCATGGCGTTCGCCTCCTTTTCCTTATCATAACAGAAGCGCGGGACAAGTGCAACCTCATCCCGCGCCTTGATTGTTTTGTGTTCAGAACGCGATCAGCCAGATCGTCCGGCTCACGACGTGCACCAAAAGATGCGCGAGCATCGCGTACTGGATTCCGTACCTGCGGAAGAGTCTCCCGAACACCATCCCGAACGCGCCGTTCAGAAGGAAGCAGCGTAAAAGCAGCAGCGGCGTGAGTTCTCCGAACGTCTGCAGCGTCGCCGGAATGTGTCCCGCCGCAAACAGGATCGCCGCAAGGACGTTCGACGCTATCAGCACGCCCGTCGGAACGGTTTCCCGTCTTTTGAAGAAGATCTTCCAAAGGAGGAACGCGAGCAGGCTCATCAGAAAGAGCCGCATCATGAGCTCTTCCATGACGCCGCCGTACAGGATCGAAGCGATCCAGATATCGGCGTCGAACGTTCCCGCCTCCGCATACGACGCGCCGACCTCGGGGATCAGCCGTCCGAAGGTCCATGCGTCAAGGCTCAGAATCGCACCGCAGACCAAAGACGCCGCAAGCGTGATCAGCAGCGGTTTTTTCGCAAGTCGGAACGAACGCATCAGCCCGATCCGGTCGGACAGGATATACCCGAAAAACGCGCAGATCGCGATGTACAGAACCGACTGTGCTACGGTGATCGCCGTCACGGCGGCAAGGCTGCCGACCTGCGCGATCGCCTCGTTCAGCGCGTTCGGGTCGACGATCCGGAAGGAATACCGCGCGGCGAAGATTCCTCCGACGATCACGACCGGCAGCAGCGCCAGCGTAAAGAGAAGCGCTCTCTTTGTTCTGCTCATGCTTCGTCTCCTCCCCAAACCTCTACGCAAAAGCCCTTGTGTCCGCATGCCGTGCAGGTCAGCTTACGCGTTTTCGGCGTGTGCGATGCAAAGAACACTTCACGAGACGTCGGACGGAAGACCTTGTGGCATTCCGGACAGATATAGGCGACGTGTCTGTAATAGTATCGGCTCGCAAGAATTGCGAACGGGATCGCAAGAACCGCCCAGACGGCGAAGACCCACCAGATACCTTTCATTGCCCAGAGCAGGATCCCCGCGCATTCCAGCGCAGCGAGCGGCAGCCCGATCAGAAGAAGCGTCAGATACATGCGATTCAGTTTTTTTCTGTTCGTCACGGTGATCGCGACGTCGCCGATGGATTCCACCGTGAAATGCTTCGTGTTCGCGACGGTTTTTTTGAGCTCGGCGATCTTTGCAAGCTTATCGTCCAGCGCGCCGCGTTCCGTTCGAAGGTCCTGCTCCTGCTGTTCCAGCAAGAGTCCGATGACATTTTGGGGATGTTCCTCCCGGAACAGCTGTCCGATCACGTCGATGGAGAGTCCGATTTCGCGCAGAAAGCAGATGATTTTGAGCTTCTGAAGATCGCCGCCGTCATAGAGCCGGCGTCCTCCCTCGCTCAGTGCGCTCGGCGTCAGAATCCCGCGTGAATCGTAATACTGCACGGTCCGCACCGTCACGCCGCATGCCTTCGCCATTTCACCGGTTGTATATTGCGACATCGTTTTCGCCTCCTTTCACTGCCGTTATAGCACATAACGCAGCGTCACAAGCAATACCTTACGCAGGGTATTTTTGTAAAAATCCGCAGAAATTCGATATTTTCCTTCTTTTATTCACCAAATTCCTTCGGTTGCTGTGCTTTGCAGGGATCAAAGAAACGGCGTATGAGCAAATCATTTCGTTCCGTCCGCGATTCGGATGACGATATCGCCGGTAGAGGTCGTGATCTCGCACTTGCCGCCCGAGGTGCAAAACGGTACGCGAACGTCGCCCGTGGAGCTCTCGGTCTTGAAGACTTTTTCCGAAAGGAGCGTGCCGGTCACGTCCCCGGTGCTCGTTTTCACCATAATCTCCGCCGCGTCGCTGCCGTTGAACGTCACGTCGCCGGTGCTCCGGTCGATCGAGATCGCTCCGTCGATCCGAACGTTTTCAAGCGAAAGATCTCCCGTGCTGCCCTCGGAGGTAAAGTTCTTTGCGGTCAGTCCGTTCAGGGTCGTCCTGCCGGTGCTCACCTTGACGTATACGTCGCCTGCGCATGCGACGTTCTGCATCCACACGTCGGCGGTCGTCACCCTGCAGCCGATCGCATCCGCGGAAAGGTCGTCGAGGAAAATGTCGCCTGTGTCGGACTCGATCGAAATCTCGCCGGAAACCGACGCGCGGCTGCGGACGTCGCCGGTGGACGTCCTGATCGAAACGCTCCCGAAGCGCAGCCATTCCGGAATATCCGTGTCGCCGGTGTGCGTATCGATCGCAAGCGATTCGTATGCGGTCTCCGGCAGATATACGGTCACGACGGTCTTTTCAAAGGAGAACGTGATGAGGTTTTTCCAGCCGGTGATCTTCTGTCTTTGAATCTTCAGCACGCCGTTCTCCGCAGTGACGGTATGCGCGCTCTTCTTCGTTTCGCGGCACTCCACGCGCGCCTTGCCGTCGTCAGACCGTGCAAAGCGGATGTCCGATGTGTCCTCGTCGATCTCGATGCGGTCAAACGCTTCTTCGACCGGATAGTTCTTCACCTCCGCCGGTTCCCCTTTGAACCACGTCAGATTGAACCCTGCCGACGCAAACGCGGCAAATCCAAGCGCAAGCCCTGCGGCAAGAAGGACGGCCGCAACGATCAAAGCTGTCTTTTTCATTTTGTACGCTCCTTTCCGACGAACAGATTCTTCACGCCGATCGCAATCTTTTTGGTCAGCTTCACCGCGCCTTTGCATGCCGCGATGCAGCCGAAGAACAGGAAGATCGAAAGTCCCGCAAGCAGCAGCGCCGCGCCGAGCGCGCAGAGTCCCGCAGGCGTTTCCCCGCTGATCAGCAATCCGACCCCCGCGACGAGCAGCGCGACCGCGCATACCCAGAACACAATCTCGATCACCCACAGCACGAGCACCAATACCCACAGAACAATGTAAAGCGACAGAAGCACCGCGCCTGCCGCCGCGAGCAGCGAAAACCAGACCGGGAAGCCGAGCACGATGAGCACGATCTCCCACGCGCGCATCCTGCGCTTCGTCTTGATCTTTTCGCCGACGATCCTGGTAAGCGGCGTTTCCGCCACGATCTGCTGCACGACCGCATCGACCGTTCCGATCTCGTTCACCGCTTCCTCCTCCGAAAGCCCCTCCTCGATCCGGTCGTCGATCATCTCGCCGTAGAATGTGATCCGTTCTTCAATATCCTTCTCGGGAAGACCTTTGAGCCCTTCCCTGAGCGCGCTTAAAAAGTCCTGTTTAAGCATGATTGCCCTCCCCCTTTGATACAAACTGGTAGATGGAAATGATCTCTTTCCATTCGCTTTTGAATTCTTCGAGCCGCCGGTGTCCCGCATCGGTGATGTGATAATACTTTCGGAGTCTGCCGTCGTGCTCCGCGGTGCGTACCGTCAGCATCGACGCCGCTTCCAGCCGTTTCAGGATTGTGTACAGCGTCGACTCGGACAGTTCCACATACGGCTTCAGGTCCTTGATGATCTTATAACCGTAGGAATCCTCGTTCTTGATCGCCGCCAGCACGCACACGTCCAGCAGTCCTCGCTTCAACTGGATATCCATCGAATACCTCCTTTCATGCAATACTCCCTTTTGCGTAATACATCGTATCATGAGGTATTCAATTTGTCAACCGTTTTTTTCCAAAAACAGAAAAAAGCTCCGAAGAGCTTTCTGCCTGTCACTTTGTCGGGGCTTCCGATGCGCCGCCGTCAGTTCTTCGCGAGCGTATCGAGCGTCTCCCCCGCGACGCGCCAGACCGTCCATTCGTCCATCGGACGCGCGCCGAGCGAGCGGTAGAACTCCATGCTCGGCTTGTTCCAGTCGAGGCAGACCCATTCCATGCGTCCGTAACCGC
>CAMORL010000014.1 GCA_946623765.1 uncultured Clostridia bacterium | reverse complement strand
GCGCCGCCTCTGCCGCGAAGACCGGAGTCCTTCATGACCTGAATGACCTGTTCCGGTGTCATCTCGGTAAGAACTTTGCCGAGTGCGGCATAGCCGTCCATTGCAATGTATTCGTCGATCTGTTCCGGGTTGATGACGCCGCAGTTGCGAAGCGCAACGCGCATCTGAGTCTTGTAGAACCCGGTTTCCTGCAGAGAGGGAACTTCAACCTTTTCATCGCCTTCCGTCTCACGATAGACAAGACGATCGACGACGCGGCCTTTCAGTAAGTGCTCCGAAACGATTTCCGGAACATCCTCAAGTTTAACACGGCTGTAGAACGTGCCCTCAGGATACACGATCATAACCGGGCCCAATGCGCAAAGACCGAAGCAGCCAGTGCGCACGACCTTGATTTCATCAGCAAGGCCGTTCAATGCGATCTGTTCTTCCAACGCGTCTGCAATCTTGACGCTTCCGGAAGAGGTACATCCAGTACCGCCGCAAATCAAAACATGCGTACGAATCATTCTGTAATTCCTCCGTTATGCTTCCACCGCACCGATGGTATATTTTGTGACGGGTTTTCCCCCGACCAGATGCTCTTTGATGATTTCGGGAACCATTTCGGGCTTCACCTTGACATAGGTTACACGTTCCTTGTCTCCTTCAAATACCTCAACGATCGGCTCAAAGCGGCACATGCCGATGCAGCCGGTCTGCGTAACGGTTACGCGATCGCTGAGATTCTGTTCCGCAACCTGTTCGACAAAGGCGTTCAGAACGGGACGCGCGCCTGCCGCGATACCGCAGGTTGCCATACCGACAACAACACGGATTTCACCGGTGCCTTCCCGAAGCGCGACTTTGTTTTTCATTCTGTCACGAATCTGTGCAAGTTCTGCCAATGTTTTCATGTGTTTGATCCTTTCATTACTGTAATTTTAAATATCATGAAGCCTCGGAAGCATATTGCTCCGTCAGCATATCACGGATCCAAGCGAGGACTTCGTATTCGTCGAGCGGTACGTCATCCCCGAGAACCTGCCGGACTTCACGCGTATCGAGTTCGACAGTGCGGTCCGGCATTGTGTGTCTGAAAAGAAAGTCTGTTTTTTCACTTCCGCGTATCAACAGCGTGATCGTAGAAACAACGTCTCCCAACGGCGTGAAATCCAGGTGCGTTTTATCGAACGTTGCGGATATTTCCGTACCGCAGTGCTCCGGATCCACAGAACGCTCAACCGATTGAATCGAAAGCTTCCCCCCGGTCTGTTCTGCAGCGAGTTTCAGAAGAGGAATCCCCATTCCGACTTTTCGCGTTGTGCGAGTCGTCGAAAAAGGGTCAACAACTGTTTTCAAAAACTCCTGAGACATTCCGTACCCGTTATCACGAATCGTAATCGTCATGACCGTTTCCGTTTCATCGATCAGAATCTCGATCAACGATGCTTCCGCTCGGATCGAGTTCTGGGCAATGTCAAGGATATTCAGGCTGAGTTCTTTCACAGCTTCCCCTCCCGCAGTTTTTTGAACAGTGCACGGCGTACAGCGTCCGGTTCAGAATCATCGGTATCCAGCGTCAGCGTACCTCCCGCCTCCCCGATTTCCCAAAGCCGGTGTGCGTCCGAACATACAACGACGGTTCTGCCTTCCGCGAGATCTTTATTATCGCGGTCACGCAATTCAGCGATTCTGAATTCCGGTTCCGGTGGAAATGCACCGAGAACTGCAAGCATTCCGTTGGAATCGCGATCAATATGCGCCGGCCAGCAAACGCCGTTATACGTATGAACAAGCTCCGCTGCCGAATTGAGATCCAGATCCGTTGCCGCAGGCAGAAAATACGGGTCTTCCCCGATCTTTTCATCGTTTTCGTTCAAAATAGGCTGCTCTCCGAAAATCTCAACACGGTTTTTGATTTTCATCCTGTGCTTCTTGACTTCGTTTCCGAATGCAATCGCTTCTTCCAGTGTTTCAAAGATACACAGCAGATGAATATCCTCAGCCGTCGTCAGTTCCATTCCCGCGATCGGTACGATACCGTACGCTTCACAGGCTGCAAAGAATGCAGGGCAGTTATCGACCGTGTTGTGATCCGTCAGAGCTGCGATCCCGATCTCATTCAAGTGCGCCATGCCCGCAATATTGCACGGCGTCATGTCCATATCCCCGCAGGGAGACAGACATGAATGCAAATGCAGATCGTAGGATACGGTCCTCATTTAAGCAACGCGCCGACTTCGACGCAAACTTCAAATGTGGATTTTTCGGTCAGCAAAAGATTCAGTCCGTGTGTCTTAGCAGCGTTTACAGCAGCTTCGTCCGGACGAACATCCTCCGAAAACACGATGCACGCGCAATCTGTAAGCTGACCGACCGCTGCGACATTCACGTTGGACATAATCGTCACCCAGCAATCACCGCTTTCGGCTCGTCCCATAACCCAGCTTAACAGATCTCCCGCATATCCTCCGGTGATCTCACGATCTCCGTCGGAAAGCAGCAGCGGTTTGTATCCGGTCTTTTCGATGAGCGCATTTACTGTCATTGCGATTCTCACTTTCCGTCGTCTCGTTCCAGTTCTCTCAGGATTTCTTTCATACGAATCACGCAATCATCCAGCTTCGATTCGCCGCGAACAACATCTTCCGCGTGTGCACGACAGGTAGGCGCACCGCACGAACCGCAATCCATGCCGGGAAGCAGTTTATAAATCCGTTCTATCTCAGCCATCATCCGGAACGATTGCATACGGTCGCCGCCGAGAATCTCAGCAGAACTGTATTCACCAGGTTCTACGGTCATGATCTCGCTCGGAATCGGTTCGTCCTCGCCGAGAATAACATGGTTCTGAGCTACCGGCATATACCGCTGCAAAGCTCGGATGCGGACACGAGCGATATAGGGGTTTTCAACCGCCATGACACCGCCGACACATCCTCCGGGACACGCATTCATCTCAACGAACTTCAAGTCAGGAAAATGCCCCATTTCGATATCGTCAAGCACGCGGATAATGTTTTCAATTCCGTCCGCAGCGAGATAATGATCGTTCATGAGCGCACTTGCTTCTCCGCCCGACGATGACCAGCTCATGCCGATCATGCCTGATTCCGAGGTCACATCCGGTACCTTAGCACGATTCATCTTGGACAGAACGCGGAAATAGATATCGCTCATGGAGACGACGTAATCTACATAGCATTCCTTATCTGCAGGCGTGTTTTTGACCCAGCTCACCTTTGCAGGACACGGCGAGATAAAAACAGTCTTAATATCTTCCGGTTTGAGCTCCGGATGATCCTTGATCGCACGTTCTTTTGCGAGTTTACCGGCAAGTTCGATGGGCGGCGAGATCGGAACCATCTTGCTTCGAAGAGACGGAAACCTCAGCGAGATCAATCTCACGACGACCGGACACGCCGTGCTGATGAACGGCGCGTGCGACATCCCCAAGCGTTTCATATACGTACGGGTATAGTCTGTGACGATCTCCGCCGCTTTGGCAACTTCAAATACGTCGTTGAATCCGAGATTGATCAGTCCCTGCAGCAAATAGTCGGTATCGTCCAGATTGGCAAACTGACCGAACAGAGACGGAGCGGGAAGTGCGATCAGATACTTTGTATGATCGATTGAATCCCATTCGTCAAAATTGGCGCGTTTTGCTTTATAAGGACAATGCCGAATGCATTCGCCGCAATCGATGCAGAGGTTCGGATTGATACAAGCCTTTCCGTCCCGAATACGGATCGCCTGCGTAGGGCAGCGGCGCAAGCAGGTAGTACACCCCTTGCACTTCGCTGCGTCGAGCGATACGGAATGCTTGTATACGATCATTGTTCCTCCTTAAGCTGATTTGAATTTCATTTCAATCGTGGTTCCTACGCCGACTACGGAGTCGATCTTCAGCTCATCCGAATAGCGTTTCATGTTCGGTAAGCCCATACCTGCGCCGAATCCGAGTGATCGGATGTTATCCGGCGCAGTCGAGTACCCTTCTTGCATGGCAAGATTAACGTCCTTGATACCGGGACCGACATCCTTCAGAATGACCGTAATGCAATCGGGAGTAACATATACATCGGCATCCCCGCCTTTGGCGTGAATGACCATGTTGATTTCTCCCTCGTACATGGCTACCGAAATTCTGCGGATCAAATCGGGATGATATCCCATCTGTCTGAGCATTCGTTTGACATGTACGGACGCTTCGCCGGCGGAAGTAAAGTTATCACCGTCCACATCATAATGAAAATGAAGTGCTCCGTTATCTTCCGTCATCGACCCAGACCGCCTTCATACAGTTTTCCGCTGGCAACATACATGGTCAGTTTTGTTTCCAGCAATGCGATGTGATTCTCAGCGGCAAGGCGTTTGATTTCATCTGTTGCGGTCTTTCCGCGAACGATGATGATGCACCGCATATCAAGCATATGCGCCGTACGAACGATCTGCGGGTTCAAAAGCCCGGTCAGAAGAACGTCACGATTATCAGCAAATGCAAGAACATCGCTCATCATGTCGCTGCTGAAAGCGCCTGACAAATCTTCATCAAGCTGCTCGGGTTCTGCATACACAACAGCGTCAATTCTTTCCGCCATCTCCCGGATAGTCATGCTTGTTTCCTTTCGATTACGCGCGGAATTTTTCCAAAATGCCCTTGACGTCTGCAGGAACCAGTCTTCCGAAAACATCGTCGTCGATCGTCATAACCGGAGCAAGGCCGCAGCATCCGAGGCAGCGCGTTGCTTCGAGCGTAAACTTACCGTCATTCGTGGTATGACCGGCTTTGATACCGAGCTGACGTTCCAGTTCTGCAAGAATGTCCGCAGATCCTTTTACGTAGCAGGCGGTACCGAGGCAGACGCGGATCAGATGCTCGCCCTTGGGTTCAAGCGTGAACCACGAATAGAAAGTGGAGACGCCGTAAACTTGTTCGAGCGACACGCCGAGACCTTCAGCAACCATTGTCTGCACTTCGATCGGCAGATAGCCGTAAATCTCCTGCGCTTTCTGGAGCACAGGCATCATTGCATCGCTGTGGCCTTTGTGCTGTGCAATGACCTCTTTCAGTTTGGCTTCCTGTTCGGGCGTTCCCCGAAACGGGATTTCGGTGATTTTGTTCGTCATACATCCTCCTTAAAAGATGAGATTATTGACCATCGAATATTATAACACAGTCATTGTGTAATTTCCATATCTTTTTGCAACAACTTTATTTATATTTTATTCTAATTCTGCTCCGTAACAAAAATTCCGCAAAAATTTAGCAAAAATTTGTGTTTGCATACTTTCCTTTTTTAGAATTATCGTGTATTATGTGTATAGATAGATTCAACAATTACGGAAGGGGAAATATAATGGCAAAACAGTTTAAATTCAAACCTACGCCTGCCGGTATTCTGTTTTTATCGGCGATCGGTGTTCTGCTCATCGCGATCATTATTCTGACGATCGTCGGTATTTCGAGCTGCAATAAAAAGAATCCGACAGATGTTCCCGAAAAAGTTGCCAACGGAACGCCGGAAGAGAGTCTTGAGCCGGAACTGTCGTTTGTTCCGATTACCACTCCAAATGAAAATACACCGGATCCTAACAATACCGATGATCCCGATATGACATCTTCGCCGGACGGCACGGCAAGCACAGGCACTACACCCGGCGCAATCTCCGTGACCACACCGGAAGGCGGCAATCCGAATCCGATCATTGTCAGCACACCGAGCCAATCCACCGGTACGGCGTCTCCCGCATCTTCTTCCAGCCCGAGTCCTTCTTATTATAAGAAGCCTACGACCACAATGAAGAATCATGCGCAGAAGGGCTATGTCAAGGCCACCGATGTCAATATGCGCGATAAGCCTAACGCCAAAACGGGCAAAATCGTAAAATCCAAGATCGCAAAGAACACTGCCGTTACGCTTTACGTTGAGCAGGAAGGCTGGTGGTTCCTGAAGTGCGGAGATAAATACGGATATATTAAAAAGGATTATATCGCAAAAGGAACAGCTCCCAAGACGGCTTCACCCACTAAGCTTCCCATCAACGACGGCGAAGCGAGAGGTAAAGTCAGCGCTTCCAAGATCGCTTTGCGCAAGAGCCCGGACGAGAGTTCCGAGTGCATCAAGGAGTACTACAGCGGCGAACAGCTCATTGTTTACTTCTATGTACATGACAGTGCGGGAAGAAAATGGTACAGCGTTAAGACCAGCGACGGCAAGAAAGGTTACATGTTCGCATCGTATGTGAAGATTACGGAAGGTAAAGTCGGCGCGAGCTAAGCAATGACATTCAAACATGAGAGACCTGCATTCGGCAGGTCTCTTCTTTCATTCCGGTCTCGGACATCAAACGCTGTTCGGGTTCGGTTACATATTCCGTTGTCGTCTATATTTGAGAATATGCTCTTTATCGAATTCCGGCTCTCCTTATCTGCTGTCAGAAACCTCTGTTTTTCAGATCGTGTACAAGCTCTACATAAAAGTCTGTAATATCCCTGATCCCCTTCCCCGTCTTTTTGGAAAACGGCGCGCGTCGCAGATCTATCTCATCGAGATGTGAAATGCCTCTACGTGTATTGCCGTGCAATTCTATGCAACGTTCACCCCATCTTGCGGATTCCACGGAAACAAGCCCATCATTCGGTCCTTCTATTCGATTCAGCACAAAGCACGCTGTCGTCAGACTGATATCCGATAACGGTCGTTTCATTACGCCTGCGACGCTCTGATAGAATACGTTCGGATCGTCCGGGTTCTCCGCATTGAATCGTTCCATATAAGAAACGGAAAACCCCTCGCATACACGTTTGAAATCCGGTTTTTTATCACCGACAAGACGGATCCAGTTATCAACGGCAAATGCGGCAATTGAGAAAAGCACATGCGGTGCTCGAAGAAATTTTGTAAATGTCTTTGATCCGCGATGCGGTGTACTGATCGTTGTGAGGCTTGCAATTTTAGAACCGTATCCGAGCGAGGATGCCGCCATGCGTGCCTCCAATCCGCCTTTGCTGTGTGCAATGATATTCACTTTTTCCGCATCGGTTTCATTTAATATCTCATCGATTCTTTCGCAGAGCGCCTGTGCATTTGTCTCAGTACTTGCCCAGCAATCCTGTTCGCCGAAAAAGACCTTCGCGCCGTGTCCTCGCAATATGTTCGGAATCCTTCCCCAGTATACGGGGACCTTCAAATCCCGAAATCCCGTTCCGTGAACCAACAGCAGGGGATATTTTGTTTTACAAACGGTATGTTCCATTTGTCGTTCTCCATTCGATATATGAACCGATTCGGCAGAGACGGTTCTGTTTTCAGAAGCAGCTTGAATGAAAAGTCACAGATATCCGTTATCCGCGACACCGTTTTTCGTTTGTGTTAGCAACAAACGCCATCCCCGACATATACATGCCGGCAGTGTGTCTCAGTTAGTATACAGTCAATACTTCTTTTATAATTATAATACGGAAAGCCGTTCGAGCATTTCACGGTGTTTTTTCGGTTCTTGCAGATGGATCACCGTCGCGTTTGGGACAGCTTTCAAAACCTGTTCTTCGGCTTTCTTTGCTTCGCCGCTGCCGGAGTAAAGAACACATACGACTTTTTTATTTTTCAAGTCTGTATCTCTGAACACGGTATTGATCGGACAGGAAAGGCGACCGTTCCACACCGGTGAGCCGATCACAATTTCATCGTACTCCGATACATCGGTATCGTAAGCTTTCAACGGTTCACAGTATTTCCGTCCGGCGTTGAATCCCCCTTGCATAATCTGCAGAAAGAATCTTTTCGGAGGCTTCTTCAACGGTTCGACTTTACGGATATCATAGCCCTTTTCCTTCAAAAAGTCAGCTACTGTATCTCCGTTTCCGGAAAGGGTGTAATATACATACAGCTTTGCCATGGTATTATCCTCCATTATGATTATTTCATTATAAAACGCATTTCGACCGGATTATGATCGGAATAGGCAAATCCGGTATCAATGACATCGGCGAGAATGACTTCGACGTTATCGGTTACAAGGAAACCGTCGATCGTGAGTGTGTACTGCCCTTTATAATACGGTCCGTCTGCATTCCGACAACTGGGAACCGGATTTGATTCGTCGATCGGCGCGATCAGCGTGATGTTGCGCCCCTCGAACATGCTGTCCGGAATCGGCTGTGCCCAGGTGTATTCAATGTCGGATTTCCCGAAATACGCGGAAGAGTCGCCGAGCAGATCCTTATTGAAATCGCCACCCGCGATACAGAAATTGCCCTTATCATATTCGGTCTGCATATCTTTCAGCAGAATCTCAAGCTGTTCATATGCAATCTTTCCGTCGGACGTATATGCCGACAGATGCAGATTATACAAAACCAGCTCGCCTCCGCCTGCGACCGATATACGCTGCTTGCTATAGCAGCGGTCGAGATCGAGGTATTTAGAGAATCCGGATTCGACCGGAACTTCTTTTCGCTCCGCAGCCGTTATATTCGCTTTCGAGAACGTCATAATACCCGAACGGGCTTTGCCGAACGGTTGCGTGACCGGATACATAAGAAACGGTGAATCATAGTTCTGTGCAAACGTGTATGTCGTACCGTCAAGTGCTTTAATAAGGTAGGGACGCTGGTCTGTTTGATAGCTGCGCGTCGAACCGATGTCGATCTCCTGAATGAGATATAAGTCTGCATTCTGATCTTTGAGAACTGCGGCAATAGCATCGAGATTCTTTTCGAGGCGTTCCTTTGACCAGGCTCGCGCACGGTCTCCTCCATCCATAAAGAACCCGAAATCGGATTCATACGCGCCAAAGCCGATATTATAGGAAACCATCTTGTATTCCTTCCCCGTCTCAAGTATGTCAGATGACTTTCCTTCGACCGGGATCGACTGATCGCCGATACGATGGTAACTGATCAGTACATAAGCGACATATGCCGCAACCAACAGAACAAGGACCAGCAAAACAATCCCGATAATTTTGAATGCTTTTTTCATAGCTATATACGCTCCGCCTTTTTATTTGTTGAAATTCATCTGATAGATATGCGAAGCAATCTCCGGAGAGCCGAAATCTACTGCAATCCAGCCGGTAAGGCGATCATTCATGGCAAGCAGCGCAGGATTCAGTTTCTTTGCGAAGCTGTACGGATGACCGAACGTTCCGGAACCCTTTGTTGAAAGAAAGCTGATCGAAAGATGCGTTTCATCCGTCTCGGCGACGTTCTGCCCGTTGCGAAACGCATCGAGTTTATCCGGCGCGTCATATTCGTAGCGATCCTGTACGATCAACGTATAGTTGCCGTTCTTATGCTCCGCTGCATGGATCGTTACATCGTCATGTCCGTTTTGTGTCTGCCAATAGCAAGGAAGTCCGAGCGTCGGAACAGGCTGCGAAGCATCCTCATAATGCCGTGTCAGAAAGATCTTTCCACGTGCCTCTCCGACGGTCGGAATGCGATCGGATAAAAGCCATGCGTCCGGATTCTCATCAATATAAGCGTTCAGCATTTTTTCGAACTGTTCCGGCGTTTCGCTGCCATGCTCATGCTTGACGGCGAAGATGATCGTTTCGGTCGGATGTGCGTTCAAAAAAGCATAGCAATCAGAAAGAACATTATCGAGGCTCAGCGTTTCCGCCCACGGCCATCCGTTCACAGTGCAGTTTGTAAAACCGTGCATCAGTTTGAGCTTCGTTCCGTTTGCTCCGAGTCGTATATCAAGATAACGGAATCCTGCGTCGAGCTGTTCACCAATCGTAAGCGCCTGACATTGCGTGATATATCCGAGCTGTGCATGTGTCGAAGCGCTGTCATGAGTTCCTGGCAATACAACGCTCGACAGAGGCATGCTGTCGTCAAGCTTTGCCATCCAATCCTTTGATCCGGATACTGCTGTGCGGTCAACCGTTTCGATTGCGGGGATCAGATACATGAAAACCCCGAACGTCAGTACGATCAATGTAGGAATTACCCATAAAAGATGAAGCAGGCGGTTTGCTTTTCTTGTTTTTTTGTTTTCCATTCGACGTACCTCCGATCATATATGAATTATATCATATCCCGTTTTTATCCGCAACTACTATTCTGCCTGCCGCTGCAATCCCGAGCTATATCATTTCAACTTATATATAGTTCGAGCGCTTTTTTTCATGTATTTCTTGCATAGGTCTGATCCTTATGATATAATAAACTGAAATTTTGTGTGGAGGTCCGTATTGCGTATTTTAGGGATTGACCCCGGCTATGCGATCATGGGTTACGGTGTCGTAGAAAAGAACGGTCAGTCGATCACACCGATCGACTTCGGCGTCGTGGAAACGGATAAAAAGCTTCCGTTTCCCGAACGTCTGGAACGTCTGTATCTCGGCACACGTCAGCTTTGTGAACTGTATCATCCCGATATGGCTGCATTTGAAGAGCTGTTCTTCTACCACAACATCACAACCGCCATTGCCGTCGGTTCCGGTCGCGGTGTCTCCATTCTCGGCGTACAGCAATGCGGCGTTCCGATGTATGAATTCACCCCGATGGAGATCAAACAATCCGTCTGCGGCAACGGACATGCCGACAAAAAGCAGGTGCAGCAAATGATCCGCGTACTTCTCGGGCTGAAAACCGAACCGAAGCCGGATGACGCCGCCGATGCACTTGCCGCTGCGCTGTGCCTCGCATTCCATGCAGGTCCCGCGCAGGAAGAATACAGGATCAAATAGGAGTTATTATGTACGCATATATCAAAGGAATCGTCGATGAAATCTGGGCGGATCGCGCTGTGATCGAAGCCGCCGGCGTCGGCTATGAACTATTCTGCAGTTCACTGACGCTGAAGGCACTTATCGTCGGTGAACAGGCAAAGCTCTTTACGCATTTGCATCTTGCCGAAGGCGTGCAGGCGCTTTACGGTTTTGCGGATACCGAAGAACGCGATATGTTCCGGAAGCTTCTGAACGTTTCCCGCATCGGTCCGAAAGTTGCACTGTCCGTGCTGTCGACTATGACGCCGTCGGACGTTCGCGCAGCAATCATGACCGACAACCCGACCGCCTTCGACCGAGTCGTCGGTATGGGCAGGAAAACGGCACAGCGTGTGATCCTCGAGCTCGGCGAGTCGATTCGTCAGGAATCTGTCGGAACAGTCCCTGTCAAGCAAAGCGAGGCAAAGCCTTCCCTCCCTTCGCTGCAGAGCGAAGCGGTCGCTGCTCTGACATCCCTCGGCTACGATGGATTGACTGCGTCACGTGCTGTTGCAAAGATCAAGGAAGCGGAAAACGTGGAAGAGCTGATTACAAAAGCATTAAAGAGCATGGCGAAGAGGTAATACATGCAGGATGACAGACTGATCTCCTCCTCCCTTCAGGAAGAGGACGCAAAAAACGAATACAGTATCCGTCCGCATTTTCTGTCCGAGTATATCGGTCAGGAGAGCGTGAAGGAACATATGCAGATCTATATCGAAGCGGCAAAGTCGCGCGGAGAATCCCTGGACCATGCGCTGTTATACGGTCCTCCCGGTCTCGGCAAAACGACGCTTGCCGGAATCATCGCGAACGAAATGGGTGTCAGTCTCCGCGTCACCAGCGGTCCGGCAATTACGCATGCAGGGGATCTTGCCGCGCTTCTTACAAACCTCAGCCCCGGCGACGTCCTGTTTATCGATGAGATACATCGTCTCAATCCGAACGTCGAAGAAGTCCTTTATCCCGCTATGGAGGACTTCGCTCTTGACATCATCATCGGCAAAGGTCCGGGCGCCAGAAGCATCCGGCTTGATCTTCCGCGGTTTACGCTGATCGGCGCCACGACGCGTCTCGGCATGCTGTCCTCTCCGCTTCGTGATCGGTTCGGCATCAAAGAACAGCTCGAACTGTATACGCCCGAAAGTTTGAAGGAGATCGTTACGCGCAGCGCAGACATTCTGCATATTGAGATCGACGAAGAAGGCTCTTTGGAGATTGCATCACGTTCACGTGGAACGCCGCGTATCGCTAACAGGCTTTTGCGTCGTGTCCGGGACTATTCTCAAGTACGCGGAACCGGCGTGATTGATCTTAAGACTGCGCAGAACGCGCTTTCCATGCTGAAGATCGATGAGCTCGGTCTCGATGCAGTTGACCGCAAGATGCTTGTCGCCATGATCGAGATCTTCCACGGCGGTCCGGTCGGGCTCGATACGATCGCTGCATATACCGGTGAAGATGCCGGAACGGTCGAAGATGTGTACGAGCCCTATCTGCTGAAACTCGGTTTCATTGCACGAACGACGCGCGGAAGAATTGTTCTGCCGGATGCGTACCGGCATTTGGATTACCCCGTACCCGTATCGGTACAGCAGGAACGTCTGGAGGTTTAATATGTTCGGCAAAAAACAGCGTATCATTGCGGAACAGGCGAATCAGATTCGCTCGCTCGAACAGCAGCTTGAATCGTTGACAACAGAGAACAAGCGTCTTAAAGACCGCGTGATTGACGTTGAGCGCCGCGAACGCGGAATCGGACGTGCTCTGAATGAAGCAACTGCAACGGCGGACAACATGATTGCAGACGCACAGCGCAAATCAGGCGAAATCCTTGAGCAGACGCAGAACGAATGCGATGCGCAGCGAAAAAAGGCGGATCGCATTGTTGACGACGCATATCGGAATGCAAGAGAAATCGTGCGCGAAGCGGAAGACGAAGGTCAGAAAAAGCGCGCTGAGATGCAGCAGCAAATTGAGCAGTATGCAGCGTTGTTGAATGGTTATGATGCAATGGTTCAGGAACAGCTCGAACTTGCGAAGGACAACGCGCGTCGTTATTCGGAGCTTTCCGCTGCCCTGCACAACGCGGTACCGCAGCTGTTGAACACGGACGGTACGCCTCTTCCCGGTCTCGGCAAACCCGATGAAAATCAGAGCAGTGAAAACGCTTCCGATACGCCGTCCTATTTTCGTGACGATATACCGGATTATCAATCGAATCCTCTGTCTTACCAGCCAAGCCGTGAATCAAACGGAGATGAACAGCTTTGGACAGTCGATAAGATTGCAACAGGAAAATCCGGCGCTTCCGGTTCCGATGTAGATGCCATCATCGATGAGATCCTTGCCGCTACGGAGGACGAACAATGAGGCTGACCCTCTTGGGCGTGTACGGACCGTTTCCCGCGCCCGGAAAAGGCTGTTCCTCTTATCTTGTTGAGGACGGCGACACGCGAATTCTGTTGGATTGCGGCAGCGGTGCTCTTGCTAAATGCAGAGATCTCTATCCGGAACTTCCCCTGCGGCTCGACGCGATCGTTCTTTCGCACATGCATGCGGATCACGCCGGTGAAATCCATTTATTCCGCTATATGGCAGAATTCGGAAAACTGAAAACACCGGTTCATGTGTTTTCGCCGGAAACAGATAATCTGCAGTATCCTGTGTTTAACACAGTCCGGACGCATGACGGCATGCAAATCACAATCGGCTCTCTGACGCTTGCCTTTACCGCGGTGCATCATGCTGTACCGACAATGGGCGTTCGCATCACCGATGCTTCCGGTCATTCGATCTTTTACACCGGGGATACCGGATGGTTTGAGGGCTTAATCACGGCCGCACGCGGCGCAGATCTGCTTTTGGCTGACGCCTGTCTTCGGGACGAATCGAATGGCAAAGCGCTGAAGAATCATATGACTGTTGCGCAGGTTCTGTCGCTCCGACAAAAAGCCGGCTGCTATGCGGCAGTACTGACACACTTGTACGACGACGGGACGGAATACCCCGCCATCATCGACCGGCGCTGTATCTACGCCGAAGAAGGAAGTATTTTTGAGATCTTGTCTCATGACCCGGAATGACGCGATTTCGCTTCATCATATAACAAAACCATGAAAGGAATATATAACACTATGGCAAAAATGACGATCGAAGATGTCAACGTAACTGGCAAGAAAGTTCTTGTTCGTGTGGACTTCAATGTCCCGCTCGCAGAGGACGGTACCGTCTCCGACGACAAGCGCATCGTTGCTGCGCTTCCGACGATCAAGTACCTCCTGGATCACAAAGCAAAAGTCATCCTTTGCTCGCACCTCGGCAGACCCAAAGGAGAGGTAAACCCGAAATACTCTCTGGAGCCGGTCGGTCAGCGTCTTGCCGAGCTTCTGCCCGATACCCGCGTCTGGTTTGCTACCGACACGATCGGCGAAAGCGCCAAAGCAGCGATCGCGGACATGAAGGATGGCGAGATTGTTCTTCTTGAGAACACCCGCTTCTATAAAGAAGAAGAAAAGAACGACCCCGAATTCGCAAAGCAACTCGCCTCTCTGGCCGATCTGTTCGTATCCGATGCGTTCGGCACCGTGCATCGTGCACATGCATCCACAGCAGGTGTTGCGAACTATATTCCGGCAGTTGCGGGATTCCTGATCGGCAAGGAACTCGGCATCATGGGTGAAGCGCTCGAAAACCCGATCCGTCCGTTTGTAGCGATTCTCGGCGGCGCAAAGGTCGCAGATAAGATCGGCGTCATCAAGAACCTGCTCAGCAAGTGCGACAGTCTCATTATCGGCGGCGGCATGGCATATACGTTCTTCAAAGCAATGGGTTATGAGATCGGTACGTCCCTGCTTGACGAAAACAGCATTGAGCTCGCTAAGGATCTGATGGCGGAAGCCAAAGAGCGCGGCGTCAACCTGCTCTTGCCTGTTGATACTGTCGTTGCAAAGGAATTCTCGGCAGATGCAGAGCACAAGACAGTTCCTTCCAACGCAATTCCGGAAGGCTGGATGGGTCTTGACATCGGTGAAAAGACTCGCGAACTGTTCCGCAATACCATTGTCGAAGCGAAGACAGTCATTTGGAACGGACCTATGGGCGTGTTCGAGTTCCCGGCATTTGCGGAAGGCACCAAGGCGGTTGCTGCTGCGTGCGCTGACTGCGAAGGCACAACGATCATCGGCGGCGGCGATTCCGCTTCTGCAGTGAAAAAGCTCGGCTTCGCAAATAAGATGACGCATATCTCCACCGGCGGCGGCGCATCTCTCGAATTCCTTGAAGGCAAGATTCTCCCCGGCGTGGCGGTTCTGAACGATAAGATCGAAGGCAGACGCCCGATCATTGCCGGCAACTGGAAAATGAACAAAACGCCTGACGAGGCAGTTGAGCTTGTTGACGCTCTGATTCCGCTTGTAGCGGATGCAAAGTGCGATGTCGTCGTCTGCCCGCCTTACGTCGATCTGTGCTGCGTAGGCAAGCACATCAAAGGTACTAACATCAAACTCGGCGCGCAGAACATTCATTGGGCCGAAAAGGGTGCGTTCACAGGCGAGATCTCCGCGGATATGCTGAAAGCACGCGGTGTCGAATATGCAATCGTCGGTCACTCCGAACGCCGTCAGTATTTCGGCGAAACAGACGAAACCGTCAACAAGCGCGCACTGGCCGCTTTGAACGCGGGTATCACCCCGATCATCTGCGTCGGCGAATCGCTTGAACAGCGTGAAGCAGGCGTGACCGATACGCTCGTCTCCGGGCAGACCGTTGCAGCTCTGAAGGATATGACGAACGCGCAGGTCGAATCTGTTGTGATCGCATATGAGCCCATCTGGGCAATCGGCACCGGCAAGACTGCGACGAAGGAAGATGCGAATGCAACCATCGGCGTAATCCGCAAGGCAATCGCAGGCGTCTTCGGCGAAGCGACCGCAAACAAGGTCCGCATCCAGTACGGCGGCAGCATGAATCCGAAGAACGCTTCTGAGCTCATGGCAATGCCCGAGATCGACGGCGGCCTCATCGGCGGAGCAAGTCTCAAGGCAGAAGACTTTTCAAAGGTGGTTCATTTCTGATGAAACCAATCACAGCATTGATTATCCTCGACGGCTTCGGCTATCGCGAGGAAAAACAGTACAACGCAATTCTTACCGACGGCGCCGTGAATTTCATGCGTCTTTGGAAGGAATATCCGCATACGCTGATCGGCGCAAGCGGTATGGACGTCGGGCTTCCCGACGGTCAGATGGGTAATTCCGAAGTCGGACACACGAACATCGGTGCAGGCCGTATCGTCTATCAGGAGCTTACCCGCATCACGAAGTCCATCAAAGACGGCGATTTTTTTGAGAATCCCGCGTTTGTCGGCGCGATCGAAAACTGCAAGCGGCATGATTCCGCGCTTCATCTGATGGGGCTCTGCTCCGACGGCGGCGTACACAGCCACCTCGAGCATCTCTACGCGCTTGTTGAGCTTGCCAAGCGGAACGGGTTAAAGAAAGTCTATGTCCATTGCTTCATGGACGGTCGTGACGTTCCCCCGTCCTCCGGAAAAATGTATCTTGAACAGCTTGACGAAAAGCTCAAAGAGATCGGCTGCGGCAAAATCGCGACGGTAATGGGCAGATTCTATGCGATGGATCGCGACAATCGATTTGAACGTGTTGAACGTGCTTACGCCGCTCTGACGTACGGCGAAGGCTTTACCGCCTCCTCCGGTCCTGAAGCGATGCAGCAGAGCTACGATCGCGGCGATACTGATGAATTCGTACAGCCTACGGTTATTCTCACCGACGGTATGCCCACCGCAACGATCAGCGCAAACGACAGTGTGATCTTCTTCAACTTCCGTCCGGACCGCGCAAGAGAGATCAGCCGCGCATATATCTTTGAGGACTTCAGCGGATTCGAACGCAGATACGGATTCTTCCCGCTTTATTATGTGTCGATGACGCAGTACGACAAAACCTTCGAGAATGCGCTGCATGTGGCATTCAAACCGCAGTCGCTTGCGAACACTTTCGGCGCGTATATAGCGGAAAAGGGTCTTTCTCAGCTTCGTATTGCGGAGACCGAAAAGTATGCGCATGTCACATTCTTCTTCAACGGCGGCGTCGAAGCGCCGAATGTGAACGAGGATCGCTGCCTGATCCCCTCGCCGAAGGTCCCGACCTATGACATGCAGCCCGAAATGAGCGCGTATGAGGTTGCGGCAGAAGCGAAGGCGCGGATCGAAAGCGGCAAGTATGACGTGATGATTCTGAACTTCGCAAACCCCGACATGGTCGGTCACACGGGCGTGATGGACGCTGCGGTCAAGGCCGTTCACGCGGTGGACGCGTGCCTCAAAACCGTAGTCGACGCGATCCTGAAGACCGGCGGACGCTGCATTGTGACGGCAGACCACGGCAACTGTGAACTCATGTGGGACGAAGCGCAAAATGCACCGTTTACCGCACACACGACGCTTCCCGTGCCGTGTATTCTGGTCGACGACACGCGCAAGGACGTAACCCTTCGCGAAGGCGGCAGGCTCTGCGATCTTGCACCGACGCTGCTCACGCTTCTCAGTCTCCCGATTCCATCGGAGATGACCGGCAAATCACTGATCGGATAACTGCATTCCTTCGCAATCGAGAACCGATACGGGAGGTCTGAGTCGACCTCCCGTATATTTTGCCTGAAATCTGTTGAATCTTTTTCTTTTTATGCTTGCATTTTCGATAGGTGCATGTTATAATCATTCCCGCAGATATTTTTGGAGGAACTGATATGGGTATTTTAATGTGGATTATTGCAGGAGTTCTCGTGGTTTCGTCGATTCTGATGTGCGTGGTTGTTCTCGTACAGCAGACTAAGTCATCCGGTCTCGGAGCAGCATACGGCAGCGATACCGTTTCCTTCTCCCAGCGCGGAAAAGCAGCAAACCGCGAAGCGAAACTGCAAAAGATCACCGTTGTTCTTTCGATCGTAATTGCGGTCATGGCCATCGCACTTCTGCTGATCGCCAGATTCGCAGGCAAATCGATCTGAAGAAAGCATAACGCTTGCAGCGGTGCATCCACGGATGCACCGTTTCTATTCTGAGAAAGGAGGACGTGCCATGCCGGTACACAAAGGAATCAAAGTCGCTGCACAGAACCGCAAGGCGCGTCATGACTATTTCATCGAAGACACCTATGAATGCGGCATCGCTTTGCAGGGCACCGAAGTCAAATCCATCCGCAACGGATCGCTGAACCTTAAGGACAGTTATGCACAGGTCAAAAACGGAGAACTTTTTTTGATCGGCATGCACATCAGTCCTTATGAGCAAGGCAACATTTATAACCACGATCCGTTCCGTACAAGAAAGCTCCTTGCGCATGCGCGTGAGATTCGAAAGCTGAACACGCTTTCACAAGCGGACGGATACAGTCTCGTTCCCCTGTCCGTCTACTTTAAAGACGGCAAAGTCAAAGTAGAGCTTGCAGTTGCAAAGGGTAAAAAGCTCTTCGATAAGCGCGCGAGCATTGCAGAGCGCGACGCCGATCGCGATATGGATCGGAATTTTAAAAAGCAGTATCGCTGACAGAATATCGGCATACCATATGAACACCGCTTTACGGTCTTGGGGGCGAAATGGTTTCGACGGGGATCGCGGA
>CAMORL010000013.1 GCA_946623765.1 uncultured Clostridia bacterium | reverse complement strand
ACCGAGCAGGAAGCGGTTGCGATGATCGATCCGAGAAACCTCGACACGCTGCTCCACCCGCAGTTTGACGCCAAGGCGATTAAGGCGGCGACGCCGGTCGCAAAGGCGCTTGCAGCATCCCCCGGCGCAGCCTGCGGCAAGATCGTCTTCTCCGCAGAAGATGCAAAGGCGTGGAAAGCACGCGGCGAGAAAGTCCTTCTGGTCCGTCTTGAGACCTCTCCCGAGGATATCGAAGGCATGAAGGCGTCCCAGGGCATCCTGACCGTTCGCGGCGGTATGACCTCTCACGCGGCGGTCGTCGCGCGCGGCATGGGCACCTGCTGCGTATCCGGCTGCTCCGAGATTGCAATGGACGAGGAGAACAAGCGCTTCACGCTGAAGGGCAAGGAATACCACGAGGGCGACTGGCTGTCCATCGACGGTTCCACCGGCTGCATCTATGACGGCATCATTCCGACCGTCGACGCAGAAATCGCAGGCGAGTTCGGCCGCATCATGGGCTGGGCGGACAAGTACAGAAGACTTTCCGTCCGCACCAATGCAGACACCCCGCGCGACGCAAAGAAAGCGCGTGAGCTCGGCGCAGAAGGCATCGGTCTCTGCCGTACGGAGCACATGTTCTTTGACGGCGACCGTATCGCAGCGATCCGTGAAATGATCTGCTCCGACACCGTGGAAGAACGCGAAGCCGCGCTCAACAAGCTGCTCCCGATGCAGCAGGGCGACTTCGAAGCGATCTACGAGGCAATGGAAGGCTATCCCGTTGTTATCCGCTTCCTCGATCCGCCGCTTCATGAGTTCGTTCCGACCGAAGAAGCCGACATCAAACTGCTTGCCGATGCACAGGGCAAGACCGTTGAGCAGATCAAGACGATCATTGCCGGCCTCCATGAGTTCAACCCGATGATGGGTCACCGCGGCTGCCGCCTGACCGTCACCTTCCCGGAAATTGCGAAGATGCAGACCAAGGCAGTTATCCGCGCTGCAATTAACGTTCAGAAGAAGCATCCGGAATGGAAGATGGTCCCCGAGATCATGATCCCGCTCGTCGGCGAACCGAAGGAATTCCGCTTTGTGCGCGACATCGTCGTTGCAGTTGCGGACGAAGAGATCAAGAACTCCGGCATCGAGCTGAAGTATGAAGTCGGCACGATGATCGAGATCCCGCGTGCCTGCCTCACCGCAGACGAGATCGCAAAGGATGCAGAGTTCTTCTGCTTCGGCACGAACGACCTTACCCAGATGACGTTCGGCTTCAGCCGTGACGACGCGGGCAAGTTCCTGAAAGCGTACTACGACACCAAGATCTATGAATTCGATCCGTTCGCACGTCTCGATCAGAACGGCGTCGGCAAGCTCATGAAGATGGCTGTCACGCTCGGCAAGAAAACGCGTCCGACCCTCGAGCTCGGTATCTGCGGCGAACATGGCGGCGATCCGATGTCCGTCGAATTCTGCCATGAGATCGGTCTCGACTACGTGTCCTGCTCGCCGTTCCGCGTACCGATCGCACGTCTCGCAGCAGCGCAGGCAGCGATCAAGGAAGGCAAATAATTCACCCGAATCAAAAAGGGACTGCATCAACGGTGCAGTCCCTTTTGCTTATGTATGACGGAAACGGAGGGGGAGCGGATCAGTCTTCCGAACACAACCCCGCATAGCCCGTGCGTCTGACGATCTCCTGTCCGTCGTCCGACAGCATGAAATCGATCATCTTCTGTACATACGGATTCGGATCCTCCGTGCGTGTGGTAAGACACAGATCGACCGTAAGCGGATAGCTCCCGTTTTCGATGTTTTCCAGCGTCGGCGCAATGCCGTCGATCGATAAGAGTTTTACACCTTTTTCCTGACTGAGCTCCTCCACAAAATACCGGAAGGAGTAGCCGAATGCGCCGTCCTCGTTTGCATACTGCGCAACCTTATCGATGACGTCCAGCATACCGTCGATGATTTCATATGTGTCCGGCTCCATCAATGAGACGTCGCCCATAAAGTATTCCATCATCGCCTGCGAACCGGAATCCTTCGGCCGTTGAAAAGCTTTGATCTTCTGATCCTTTCCTCCGACCTCTTTCCAGTTTGTAATGTCGCCGTGATAGATCGCGCGGATCTGCTCGCTTGTGAGATTTTCGACGGGATTATCTTCCTCCACAAAGAAGACAAAGCCCTCGCGTCCGATCGGTGTTACGACGAGCTCAACTCCTTTGTAATCAGCGTATTCGAGCTGACTTTTGGAGGGTTTTGCACCGAAAAGCAGATCAGTCCCTCCGTCGATGAGTCTTCTGAAGCCTTGAACGGTATTGGTAAAGGTAACGATTTTACCGTTTATGCGATTGTCGCTCTTTGCCGCTTCTGCTTCGATGACGTCAATATTGCGGTACACTGTCTTTGCGACAGCCGCATACACCGGATAACATGCTTCCGCGCCGTCCATAACGGGCATATCCGCCTCGTTCTCGATCATGAATTCCGGCTCATGGTCGAGCGTGACAAGCTTCGAATGCTCACTGTAGACCGTGTAATCGGTAAAGTCTGTCGTAGAGTATCCGTGCATATAGTCGAACCCGTGACCGGCATAACGGACCTCCGGTCGGTTCAGATACTGTTTTATGCTGAACGCACCGCAGAGCAGGACCACAGCGGCGGTAATGAGATAGGGTAGAAGCTTGCGATAAACCGGTTTACAAGCGCTTTCGGATCCACCGGATTTCATGCAGCATGACAAGATGATACACGTAACCATTGCCGCTGCATAGGACGCAAAGATGCAAACAAAAGCGATATGCATGGTATCAAAAAGTTGCATTGCAAAAGATGGAATCAAAAACGGAAATGTCATGATCCGGAAAACGGAAAACAGGGGATCACGTGTTGAGCCGGTGGTGATATGCAGAATGATCCCCAAAGCAACAGAAAGCACAATCAGGATCATAGCATTGACTTTTGCCGCAAAGCGAAGATCAAGCTTTTTGCGCAGCACAATATACAGTACAATTGTAACAGCAGGGACGCAGATTGTTAGACCCCATCCGTTCAATAACCATTCAATGAGGAAGAATAACAACCAAGCGATTGTACCGGCAGCCGGAATGCCGACGTAGATCAGTAAAACTTGCAGCCACTTTTTCATTTCCTTGCCCCCGAATAAAATGAACAAATTTATTGTAGCATGTACAGATAAAAAATCAAGAGAAGAGCGGGATATTAGTTGTGAACTCTTTAGCGTTGAATGGATGAGATCCGATTTCATGTGCTTGCAAAAGAGGCAAAGATGTGGTAAGGTATATTTATGGAATTATGCGCGAAAGGACAACCGATAACATTTGTGGAGCATGGCACGCCTGCCGAAAAAGCAGGAGTGCTGCGCGGCGACATCCTTTTGCGCATCAACGATACGCCGGTCCTCGATCTGATCGATTATGAGGCGCTGACGGCGCATCGCGCACTGAAACTCGATTTTATGCGAAGCGGCGAACCGCTGTCCGTCGTTCTGCACAAAGGAGAATACGAACCGCTCGGGCTGTGCTTTGAAACGACGCTGATGAGCCGCATGATGACGTGCCGGAACCATTGCGTATTCTGCTTCATCGATCAGATGCCGAAAGGCGTCAGAAGCAGTCTGAACGTCAAGGACGACGACTGGCGCATGTCGTTCATTATGGGCAACTATGTGACGCTGACAAACGTGAGCGACGCTGAGTTTCAGCGCATCCTGGATCGGCGCGTCAGTCCGCTGTATGTGTCGGTGCACGCAACCGATCCGGAGATTCGCACAAAGATCATGCGCAATCCTTCTGCGGGACGGATTATGGAACGGCTGACAGCATTGAAAGAAAAAGGCCTTCGGTTCAACGCACAGATCGTTTTGTGCAGAAACCTGAACGACGGAGAGATCCTCATGCGGACGCTATCCGATCTTTCTTCACTTGCACCTGCGTGTTCGTCCGTTGCAATTGTTCCGGTCGGCGTGACAAAGTACCGGGAGGGGCTTACAGAGCTCGGCACGTTCGATGCGGCGGAGAGCGCTAAGGTGATTGATTCCATCGAACGGCTGCAGGAATCTTATCTGGAACGCTTCGGCACGCGGCTGGTGTTTCTGTCCGACGAATGGTATCTGCAGGCGAATCGTTCGCTGCCGAAACCGGAAGCGTATGAGGCGTATGAGCAGATCGAAAACGGCGTCGGGCTTCTGCGAATGTTTGAAGAGGACTTTCGCTATGCACTCGAAGAGCGCGACAGACGCAAAGAACCGCGCAGATTTTCAATTGCGGGAGGCACGGCGGCATATCCGTTTTTCAAAGAACTGTATCGCGAATTGGAACCGTACGGCGTCATAACGGAATTGCATCCGGTCCCGAACCGGTGGTTCGGCGGGAACGTGCATGTTGCAGGGCTTGTGACGGGAACGGACCTGCTTTCGGAGCTTTCCGGAAAGGACCTCGCCGATCCGCTGCTGATCCCGAAAAACATGCTGCGGGAGACGGAGGACGTGTTTCTGGACGGGATGACGCTTTCCGAAGTCGAATCCGGACTCGGCATATCGATCCGTACCTTTGCGGACGGAACAGAACTCATTTCTTGTTTGTTTGAGGAGTAAACTATGGCAAAACCTTTGGTAGCGATCGTCGGAAGACCGAACGTCGGCAAATCGACCCTGTTCAATCGCCTGACCGGAAAGCGGATCTCCATCGTGGAGGACACGCCGGGCGTCACGCGTGACCGTATTTACGGCGACGCGGAATGGCTGGAGCATAAGTTTACGCTGATCGATACCGGCGGCATTGAACCTGCGAGCGAAGACAAGATCGCGGTTCAGATGCGCCGGCAGGCGGAGCTTGCGATCGAAACGGCGGACGTTATCATCTTCCTGACCGACGGACGCGACGGCTTGACATCGGCAGACCGGGAGGTCGCCGCGATGCTGCGCAGATGCAACAAGCCGGTCGTGCTTGCCGTCAACAAGCTCGATGCGCCGAAATACCATGAAGCGATCTACGAGTTCTATGAACTGGGACTCGGGGAACCGTATATCCTTTCCGGCGGGCAGGGAATCGGTCTCGGCGATCTGCTGGAAGCCGTCTGCGCAAACTTCCCGAAAGCGGATGAAACGGAAGAGGACAAGCGGATTCATATCGCAATCGTCGGCAAGCCCAACGTCGGCAAGTCGAGCCTCACGAATGCAATCCTCGGCGAAGAGCGCGTAATCGTTTCCGATGTTCCCGGAACCACGCGCGATGCGATCGACACGCCGTTTGAAAAGAACGGACGGCAATATGTTTTGATTGATACGGCGGGCATTCGCAGAAAACGTTCGATCGAGGACGAGAGCATCGAACGCTACAGCGTGATCCGATCGCTTGCGGCGATCCGCCGTGCGGATGTCGTTCTGTTCGTGTGCGACGCGGAACAGGGACTTTCCGAACAGGACGTCAAGATTGCCGGATTTGTGCATGAGGAAGGGAAGCCCTCGATTGTGATCGTCAATAAATGGGATCTCATCGAAAAGGATACGAACACCATGAACAGGTTCAAAAAGGACATGGAGGTCGATCTCGCGTTCATGAACTATGTTCCGTTCCTTTTTATCAGCGCAAAGACCGGTCAGCGTGTTCAGAAGGTGCTTGAAAATGTAGAAGAGGTCTACGCGCAGAGCATTCGCCGGATTCCGACCGGCATGCTCAACGACGTGCTGAACGAAGCGGTTTCGATGGCGGAGCCGCCGACGCAGAACGGCAGACGGCTCAAGCTGTACTACGCTACGCAGGTCGCAATTCAGCCGCCGACATTTGTGATTTTCGTCAATGAATCGACACTGGTTCATTTTTCGTACGAGCGGTATCTGGACAATTACTTCCGCAAGACCTTCGGGTTTTCGGGAACACCGATCAAAATACTGTTCCGCAATCGAACGAGAGAGGAGTAACGTTCTTTTATGATCGGAGAATGGGACGTGCTTGCAATTGCATTCGTCGCAATCGTCGGCTATCTGATCGGAAACCTGCAGACAGCTCTGATTATCAGCCGCCTGCGGTTCCGTGACGACGTACGCCTTTACGGCAGCGGCAATGCAGGCACGACGAACATGGTGCGCGTTTACGGCAAGAATTACGGACTTCTGACGTTCATCGGCGACGCGGGAAAATGCGTTGCCGGGTTCTTTATCGGCAGACTTATCGGCGGATGGCTCGGTATCAATGCGGAAGATCCGGCTTTGTCGGTGCTGCTCGGCGGGTATATTGCAAGCTCGTGCGTCGTGCTCGGCCACTGCTATCCGGTGCTGTTTCAGTTTCGCGGAGGAAAAGGCGCAGCCTCTGCGTATGCAATGACGTGGTGTCTCTGCTGGCAGGCTGCGCTCGTTTCGACCGTGCTTGCGATCGTGATCTTTCTGATTTGGAAACGCGTTTCACTCGTCTCCATTCTGACGGCGATCTCGTATCTGATCGGAACCTATATTGTTTGGGCGACCGGAAACGCCGATCCGTATCTGCTGTTTTTCGTGGCGCCGGTCGTGCTGCTGCTTCTGATCCGGCATAAGGACAACATCAAACGGCTTCTTCGGGGAGAGGAAAAAGCCATCTCATCCGGCGACAAACACTAATCCTGCATTCTGCTTCTTAAGCGGAGCAGGATCTTTTTTTCGAGTCGCGAGATCTGCACCTGCGAAACGCCGAGCATTCTTCCGACTTCCGCCTGCGAACGTTCATCCCGATAACGCAGCCGTACAATCTGTTTTTCCTGGTCCGAAAGCGTATCGAGCGCGTCGTACAGCGCAATACGCTTCACCGAAGCTTCTTCCGTGCTCTCCGTTCCGATCCGATCAAACCGACTGCCGCTTCCGTCCGGCAGCGTTTCGTCGAGCGAGGAGACGGGGGAATCGCTTGCGATTGCGGCTGCGATCTCTTCGGTCGTGACCTGCAAACGCGCGGCAAGCGCTTCGATCGAGAGATCCGGTTCTTCGGCGATCGCCTGTCGGATCTTTTGTGCAAGAGACTTCGCACTGCGTGAGAATTTGATGATTCCGTCGTCCCGCAAAAAACGTCGTATCTCACCGGCGATCAAAGGCACAGCATAGGTTGAAAAACAAACCTGATACGCCGGGTCGAATCGCCGGATCGCTTTCAAAAGCCCGATTGAACCGAGCTGTTTGAGATCGTCGAACTCGATCCCGCAGCCCTGATAACGCTTTGCAATCGCCGTGACAAGCGGAAGATTCTCCCTCAGAAGGATGTTTTCTGCGGATTCATCGCCGTTTCGTACGCGTTCGATCAGCGCGTCGAACGTTTCGCGCTCAATCTGCATGACGGATGCGTTTACGCATCGTGACAGTCGTTCCGCAGCCGAGCGCGGATTGCACGTCGACGCTGTCCATGAACGCTTCCATGACCGAGAATCCCATGCCGGACCGTTCCAGCTCGGGCTTGGAGGTATAGAACGGCTTGCGCGCAAGCGCAACGTCTCCGATTCCGCAGCCTTCGTCTTTGACGATAACGGTAAGCGTTTCGTCTTCGATCTCCATCTGCATCGTAACGACGCGGTCACGGTCCTGATTGTAACCGTGAATGATCGCATTGGTAACCGCTTCCGAAACGGCGGTGCGGATGTCGGACAGCTCTTCGATCCCGGGATTCATCTGCGCGGCAAAGGATACGGCGACCGCGCGTGCAAGCGCTTCGTTGCCGGACAGGGATAAGAATCGGACTTCCATTTCGTTATGCATAGATTGCCTCCTTACTGCTTCTCAACGATCGCATAGATTCCGGACATTTGAAACAAACGGTCGACCGACGCGTTCATCCCTTTGACGATCATTCTTCCGCCGCGCATGGACAGCTTGCGGAACCGTCCGAGGATCACGCCGATCCCTGCGCTGTCCATAAAGGTCATGCCCGAAAGATCCAGAACAAGCTCGTGAACGGTGACGTCGCGCAAAAGCGTATCGAGCATGATGCGCGTCTGTTCGGCGCTGTGATGATCGAGCTCGCCGGAGAGCTGTACCGACAGGCGCGCGCCGCGTTTCTGTGCATTTAATTCCATAGTTTCACCTCCGAATTTGGTTCAGAACTATATACACCGTTTGATCTTCGCATCCTTTTCGGAAAAGGGACAAGCTGTGCCGAATACCGACTTGTTTTGTCGGATAGAATGCATTATGAAACTATGCAGAGCAATACTATGCGCCGGCATGATCGCTTTTCTGCTGCTGACGCCGTCAAAACTGGTTGCCGGTGCACAAAAGGCGTATGTCGACGAACGGTTTGTACGAAACACAGATCGATATGTCGGATCGATCGTTCTGTACCATATCGTGCGGCAAAAACCATACAGCGGAAGCCTTACGCAGTGGCTGAAACGACGCGCGGAAGCGTATGAAAAGAAACACAAGGGAACCTATATCGAGATCGAGGGAATGGACGACGCGTCCTTTTCGGAGCGCATGGAGCGGGGCAGGCGTCCGGACGCGTATTCCTTTTTCTCCGGCAGCCTATACGCGGATCGCTTGCGCGAGATTCCTTCGCTGTCCGTACCGTTTCGGGACGGACTGTTTCAGACGGAATGCTGTATTCCGTACGGCTATACAGGATATTGCAAACTCGTGAAACAGCCGGACGCATCGGGAGAAAAGACGTATTATTCGAACGACATTCTCGCCGCAAGGCTTCACGCGCCGGAGAACGGCGCACCGGAGGATAAGGCGGATATTCTGTATCTGGATCTGCGCCGCGCGGGCGATCTGATCCGCTACCGGGACGGATTTGCGCTCTCGAAGCTTGAAGCGGTCGACAGCTTTACGGACGCCGTTGCATGGATCGGAATCGACCGTGAAACCGATGAACGAAAAGCGGAAGCGATCCTCGATTTCATCGCGTTTCTGCTCACGCCGGAGAATCAGCAGACACTCGATGCGCTCGGCATGTTTTCCGTCAGATACGATGTAAAAAGCATACCGCCGGAGTCGATGCTGAAGCCGATCCATAAGATCTACGAAACGGTAAATACGGTCGATCCGTTCCTTTGGCAGCAGGCTTACGATTCGCTGGAAGAAGACGCAAAAAACGCAAGAAGCGGCGATGAAGAAGCACACACTCGGTTCACAAAACGTTTGCGAGAATGTTCGAGATAGGTGTTGTGCCGACGCGCCGGATTTGTTATAATACCGGTATGGAACAAAAATGGGGAGAATTGGATATACCTTCGTCGCTCGGATTTGAAGCGGACGTTCCGCTTGCGGAGCTGACCAGCTTTCGCATCGGCGGTCCGGCGCGTTTTGTGCTGCGTCCGCGCTCGTATGACGATATTCAAAACGCAATTCGATTTGCGTCTTCCGCGGGAATGCCTGTTGCGCTGCTTGGCAAGGGGACGAATATCCTTGCGTCCGATGCAGGATTTTCGGGACTTGTCATTCGTTTTGACGCGCCGCTGCACGAACCGGTCTATCGGGGCAATACCGTCATTGCTTGCTGCGGAACGTCTCTGACGCAGCTTGCAAGGGAAACCGTGCGGCGCGGTTTCTCCGGCCTCGAACGTCTGTGCGGCATTCCCGGAACGGTCGGCGGCGCATGCGCAATGAACGCCGGCGCATACGGCGGAGAGATCAAGCAGGTTCTGAAACGAATCCGTCTGCTTCGAAACGGACGGGATGTATGGGTCGATGTGCAGGATAATGATCTCGGATATCGCAAAAGCGCGTTCACTTTTCCGGATGCGATTGCCCTGGAAGCGGAATTTGAATTGAAACCGGACGACGGCAGCGCTTCGGAAACCATGCAGTCCTGTATGGAAAAACGGCGTGAAAAACAACCGCTTGAACTTCCGTCGGCAGGAAGTACGTTCAAACGTCCCGAAGGACATTTCGCCGGCGCGCTGATTGAGCAATGCGGATTGAAAGGGTATACGATCGGCGGAGCGCAGGTATCGGTCAAGCATGCGGGATTTGTCGTCAACATCGGCGGCGCATCCGAGCACGACGTTTCCGCGTTGGTTGCATATATACAGGAGACAGTCAAGAAACAGACCGGCGTAAGTCTGGAACCGGAAATCAAACGAATCTGAGAGGAAGGGCATATGGAACTTTTGATCGTTACGGGCATGAGCGGCGCGGGAAAATCGCTCGCATTGAAATCGCTCGAAGACATGGGCTTTTTCTGCGTGGACAACCTTCCTTCTCCGATGCTCGAAGAGTTTATTACGATGTGCAAGAACGCAAATCCGCCGATCCGCAGAGCTGCGGTCACCATGGATTCGCGCGAAAGTCTGCTGTCAAGAAGTCCCGAAGTCGTGATTGCGGAGATCAAGAAGGTCGATGTTCCCTATACGGTTCTGTTTTTAGACGCGCGTGACGACGTATTGAAGCGCCGCTACAACGAAACCCGTAAACGCCATCCGCTCGGCGCGTCCGGCGAAACCGAATCCGGTGTACGGACCGAACGCGGATACCTGTCCGTCATTCGTGATTTCGCGGATTTCGTACTGGATACCAGCGATATAGCAGCGCGTGATTTGTCGTCATGCATCGAAAAGATCGTACCTGAAATGGATCGTGAACAGATGACGGTCGTAGTGTCAAGTTTCGGATACAAGCGCGGCGTTCCGGTCGATGCGGATATGGTGATCGACATGCGCTTTGTCGATAATCCCTTCTATTATGAGGACATGCGGTATCTGTCCGGTATCGATACGCCCGTGCGCGACTTTGTACTCGGACAGCCATATGTCAAGGAATATCTTGCCAACTTGAAAAAGAGCATTATGGACCTGATCCCGCTGTTTGAAAAGCAGGGAAAGCATATCCTTCGGATCTGTTTCGGATGCACAGGCGGCAGACACCGTTCCGTCGCCGCAGCGGAGGAGATGGCAAGACAACTTTGTGATGAAGGACAAGCCGTTCGCATCTATCACCGCGATATTGCAAGAGAACTGCAGGACATTGAACAGCGTTCGCAAAAGAGAGAAATATGAGCTTTTCTTCACAATGTAAGGATGAATTGATCCGGATCCGCGTCAAGAACCCGGAACACCGGCTTTGCATGCTCTCCGGCGCAACGTTCACGGCGGGCGGGATTCGCATCTCGTTGAAACCGTCGCTGTTCTATCATACCGAAAACCCGAGCGCGGCAAAGCATGTTGCGTCGATCGCGCTGAGCCTTTACAAGACCGACGCGGTGGTGGAGGAGAAGATCGTCGAGCATCGTAAAAAACCGATCTATGAGGTTACGCTTTCCGGCGAGGAGATCGAACGGCTCATGCAGGACACCGGCGCAATGATGCGTACCGAAGACGGACTGCATCTGATGAACGAGGTCCCCGCTGTCGTGTTCAAAACGGAGGAGAACCGGCGTTCGTTTTTGCGCGGGTGCTTTCTCGGCGGCGGAAGCGTTGTCGATCCGAAGCGCGGCTATCATCTGGAGATCGTATTCCGGTCGGAAGCTGTAGCCGAACGCGTCAAAGAGATCATGCAGGAGTTCCGCCTTCCGGCAAAGATTTCGGTCCGCAACGGCGACCGTTACCTTGTATACCTGAAGGACGGTGACGACGTCAGCGGAATGCTTGCGCTGATCGGCGCGTCGTCGTCCGCGCTTGCGCTTGAAAACGTTCGCGTGGAAAAGGACATGCGAAACTACATCAACCGCACGAACAACTGCGAATCGGCAAACATCGACAAGCAGGTCGTCGCGTCGATCCGGCAGCAGAATGCAATCGCCGTGATCGACCGCACGATCGGCATTCTGTCGCTGCCCGCGTCTCTGCAGCAGGCTGCACAGCTGCGCCTGGCACATCCGGATGCGACGGTGCAGGAACTTGCCGATCTTGCGGAAATACAGAAATCGGGCATGTATCACAGACTTGACAGGCTGATGAAGCTTGCCGAGGGATTGGAGGAAGAATGAACCGGCAATATACTGCGTTCGCACCGGTCTATGACCGTATGATGCACGACGTCGATCGTGCGGCTTGGGTGGATTATCTCGACGGATTCTTAAAGGAGAACGGCGCGCACGATATCCTTGACTGCGCATGCGGAACCGGCGCTGCGGCGATTTTGCTGCACAAGAAAGGCTATCACGTCACCGGCAACGATATTTCTCCGGAAATGCTGATGAAAGCGCGGGAAAACGCATTCCGCGAAGGCGCAAAGAGCATCATATTCATTTGCGAGGATATGCGGAAGCTGAAGATCCACAAGCAGATTGACGCGCTGCTTTCGGTCTGCGACGGCGTCAATTATCTGACGTCCATGAAGGAAGTCGAATCGTTCTTCACGCATGCGGCAGCCTGTCTGAAACCCGGCGGCCTGCTGCTGTTCGATGTTTCCGCGCCGTATAAATTCCGTAAGATTCTCGGCACAAATACGTTTACCGAGGAAACGGATTCGTATGCCTATATCTGGAAGAACAATTATGACGCAAAAACGAAGCTCTGCGAGATGGAACTGACGTGTTTTGTAAAGAACGGAACGCAGTATGACCGTTTCCAGGAAACGCATCTGCAGCGTTCCTACACCGAAGAAGAGCTGAAGAAAGCGCTTCTGAAAGCGGGATTCGGCGATGTACGCGCATATGACGCTTTTACACGCGATCCCGTCAGAAAAGACAGCGAACGGATCCAGTTCGCTGCAATCAAGGAGTAACAGCATGACAAAAGACTGTATGATTCATGGAATGCTCGTCGATCGCGCATTGCGATTTGTTGCGATCGACGGGACACAGCTTGTACGCGACGCACAAAAGACACACGGACTATCCCGCGTGGCGACCGCCGCACTCGGACGTCAGCTGCTGATGACGTCTATGATCGCGACGCTCTGCAAGAACGCGACGGATACTGTCACGACGGTGCTTGCAGGAAACGGTCCGTCCGGCAATCTTGTTTGCGTCGGACGGAACGGCGGACTTGTCAAAGGCTACGCAACCGAACCGGAAGTCGAACTGCCGCTTCGTGCGGACGGGAAACTGGACGTGCGCGGGTACGTCGGCTCTGCGGGAAAACTGACCGTGATCCGGGATCTCGGGCTTAAAGAGCCCTATGTCGGCATGTGCAATCTGATTTCCGGCGAGATCGCGGAAGACTTTGCACAGTATTTCACGGCAAGCGAACAGCAGCCGTCGATCGTATACCTCGGCGTACACGAAAATGCCGCGGACGGATTTGTAACCGGCGCGGGCGGGCTTCTGATTCAGACGATGCCGAACTGCCCGGACGATGCAATCGAACGCGTGATGCAGATTGCGGACCGCATCCCGATGCTCGGCACAAGGATTGCGGAAGGCGAACCGTTAAAACAGATTCTCGAAGATCTGTTCCGTGATCTCGACGCAGCATTTACGGATACCTATGAGCCGGCGTTCTCATGCGACTGTACGCGTGAACGCCTGGAACGTGCGCTGATCTCCATCGGAGAAAAGGAACTGAAAGAAATCATCGAACAGGACGGGAAAGCGGAACTGACCTGTCATTTCTGCGGAAAAGAGTACCGATTTGATCGCGCCGCATTGGAAGCCCTGCTTCTTGAGGCAACGAACGACGGAGGAATCCATGAACAATGACCGTGAAGCCGGCATCGTCGTTCCGTTCCGGCAAAACGCGGCGTTCTATTATCAGCGCGGAAACAAGTATCTGTCCGACAACGAAGATCTCGTGCGGGCGGAACAGTATCTTCGGAAAGCGTATGAGATGGAACCGGGTCGCGAAGAATACGTTCTTGCATTTGCCGAGGTTCTGCATCGGATGCACCGATTTGAAGAAAGCCTCAGCGTTCTTTTGACGTCCATCAAAGACGCGGACGAGAATTCGCCGGAAACCATCTTCGGCATAGCGTCGGATTTTATGGGGCTCGAGGAATTTGCAGCTGCCGAGCAATGCTGCAATCTCTGCCTGCAGCGGGATCCGGACGGTCCTTATGCTGAACGTGCGCTCGATATCCTCGAACTCATCAAGGACGCGCCGGAACTCGAAGCGCAGATCGGACTGGTCGGGAACGAAGATCTGGCTCTTTTAGACGCGATTCACCGCGCAAAGGCGATGCAGATTTCCGGAAACGAGGAAGCGGCTTTGGAATTGCTTCTTTCGCTGTCCGACCGATACAGCGAGAGCGAGATGCTTGACATGGAAATCGCCATGATGCAGTTTTCCGTTCGCGAATATGACGAAGCAAAGAAGCGCATATTTAATCTGTTCAAACGGAACAGCAAAAGCGTGCGAGGAAACGCGTTGATGACGCTGCTGTATCACATGCAGAAACAGGACATCGAAGCGAAAGAACAGAGCAAAAAGATCCTGATCGACGAGGAATGTTCTCCCGAAGAGCTCGGCTATGCCGCGCCGATTCTGATGGAAATCGGGCAGTACGATCGCGCGCAGACAGCGCTTGAACTTCTCAGAGAATCGCTCCCTTACGACGTTGAAATGCTGCATCAGCTTGCTTTTTGCTACTATGTAGGCGGCAGAAAACAGGAAGCGGAACAGATCTATGACGAACTCACGCTGCGCGACGAGAACGACTCGGTTGCATCCTACTATAAAAAGCATATCCGCGAGGATTCCGAAGCGGATTTCAAACGGAGCTGGACCATCAATTATGATGTTCCGATCAGGGAAGCCGCCGCACGGCAGAAGCGCATTCGGGATGTTGCGACCGCAGGCATCGAGGCGATCAAACAAACATGGGAGAACGACAAACAGTTCCGCTCGATTCTGAAATGGGCGCTGATAAGCCCGATGTCACCCTCCGTTCGCGGAACGGCAAAGATGCTGTCCGTCATCGGAACGAACGAGGCGGAACGCATGCTGCGTTCGTTTCTGATTCGCTTCGATCAATCTGACGAGGACAAGCAGTTCGTGTTCGGATTGCTGCTCGGCATGGAGGCGAAACCGCCGTATTCGCTCTATTATCAGGGAGAGTGGCAGTATGGGATCGTCCGTCCGATGCAGATGCCGAAAAAACTACCGATCAGTTATGAAAGCATTTTGGATCTGATCGTCGGCTTTGAGGACATGCTGCACGGCGATATTCGTTACCGCGATCTCAACGTACCGGAACAGCATCGGGAAGTTACGACGCGCATCTTCTTTTTCTATCTGTCCTGTTTCCATGACGGAAAATACCCTACGATCACACGCCAACAGGAGGATGCGTTCGCAGCGGCGTTTGTGCTGATGGGGCTCGGCGCGCTGAACGATACTTCCGTTAAGCCCGATGTTCTGATGGATCTGTACAATGTTTCGGATCGCCGCATGGAAAACGCTCTGCGCCGCATTCTGTCCACAATGCAGAAAGAAAAGGAGTCCTGAATATGGATTTTATTGCAACCGCGAAGATCGGTCTGGAATCGACCGTAGCGTTTCAGCTGCATAAGCTCGGCATTCTCGAAACAGAAACGCTTGATGCGCGCGTGAAATTCTCCGGCGGATTCGACGAGATGGCAAAGGCTCTTTTATGGCTGAGAACAGCGGAGCGTCTGCTGATGACGGTCGGAACGTTCCGCGCCGACACGTTCGATTCGCTGTTTGAACAGACAAAAGCGCTTCCGTGGAATCGGTATCTTTCGCCGCGAACCAGGATTCATGTCAACGGAAAGAGTGCGAAGAGCACGCTGTTTTCGGTTTCCGACTGTCAGAGCATTGTGAAAAAAGCGATTGTCGAGTCGCTGAAAGCGTCATATCGCGTGAATACCGTTCCGGAGACGGAGGAGGAGGTCATCGTCGAAGTCGGGATATTGCGCGACGAAGTGACGCTTGCCCTCGATTGCTGCGGGGCAGGACTTTCGAGACGCGGTTACCGCACATATAACGTTCCGGCTCCGCTTTCCGAAACGCTCGGTGCGGGACTCATTCTGCTGTCCCGGTTTTTCCCCGATACGCCGCTCATCGATCCGATGTGCGGATCCGGCACCATTCCGATCGAAGCTGCAATGATCGCGAACAACATCGCGCCGTCGCTCGGACGGAACTTTGCCGCGGAACAGTGGCGGTTTGTCGATCCGGGCGTATTTGCAAGGGCGAGGGAAGAAGCGAACGACGTCCGAAAGAACGATCGGCTTCAGATTCTGGGTTCCGACATAGATCCGCACTGTATCGACCTTTGCAAGAAACACGCAAAGAAAGCAGGCGTGATGCTGGATTGGAAGGTCCGTCCGGTGAAAGAATTGGAAACCGATTGGCATAACGGCGTTTTGATCTGCAATCCGCCGTACGGCGAGCGGCTTTCCGACGCCAAAGCTGTCAAAGCGCTATACCGGGAAATGCATACCGTATTCGAACGCATTCCGGACTGGCAGATCAATATCATCACCTCGAACCGGGAGTTTGAATCGATTTACGGGAAGCCCGCCGACAAACGCCGCAAGCTCAGCAACGGCGGCATGGTCTGCACGGTCTACCAGTATTTTGCAAAACGTTGAATTGTCACAGCGACACATTGTTAAGGCGTCTATTTCCATCCCTCCCTCATAAACTGTTGAGGGAGGGATTTCATATGCGTAAAATCTTGTGTCTTATACTGTCGTCAATACTGCTGCTCCTTTCGGTTCCCGCTGCGCTTGCGGATCATGAAGTGATTGCGTACTGCATCATGCCGCTGCATACCGACGTTGTAATTTCGGAACAGGATTCCGACACATGGTACAACATTGCGGGCGTAACAAAACTGCCTGCGGTTCTGACGCTTTGCCAGGCGTTCGATAAGGGATTGATCGACGAGAATGCCGAAATTAAGGTTAGCGCAAAAGCGGCGTCGATCGGCGGTCCGTCGGCATATCTTGAGAAAAACGAGATCGTCCCGGCAAAGGAACTGATGCGCGCCGCCGTGATGATCTCCGCGGGTGACGCGATATATGCGCTCTTTGAACATGCTTTCGGGTCGGAAGATGTGTTTCTCAAAAACATAGAACTCACAATGCGCTCCGCAGGAGTCGAGAAACAGCTTCCGGAATGTCTCGGGACTTATATGACGTTCTCTTCCAAGGAGTTGATCCGGCTTGGCGAAGCAGCTGTCGAAAGTCCGACGTTTCTCAAATACAGCGAACAAACGTATGCTGTGTTCGAACACGCAAGCGGACGAAAAACGGAGCTTGCAAGCGCAAATAAGCTCTTGACGACACTGCCGGGATGCATCGGGTTGTTTACCGGAAGCTCCAAAGACGACGGTTACTGCGGCGTATTCGCATGCAGACGCGGCGAAACGACATATCTCTGCTCCGTCATCGGCGCGAAGAACAGCAAGATCCGGTTTGAGGTCGCGTCGAAACTCTTTGAGGAAGCGTTCAGGAATTATCAGCTTGTCACTGTCAGCGATCCGGACGAACCGGCGATCGAAAGCTATCCCGTAGAGGGAGCAAGCATCGAGTCGATCGACTTGTTCACGGGAGAGAGGGTTTCGGTTCTTCTGAACAAAAGCGACGGAGAACCGCAGAAGAGAATCGATCTTCCGGAGGTGTTGACAGCGCCTTTGGATCCGGAGCACGCGGTGGGCAGTATCGTCTACTGCGATGCAAACGGAACAGTTCTGACGGAGCAGGCATTGTATCCGAAAGAGTATGTGATGTCGAGCGGATTCGGAGAAATTCTGAAACGTGCGTTTGAACAATTTCTGAATGGCTGAAGAAGCGGGGGAATTGCACTTGCAATACCCCGCTTTTTCGGTTATAATAACAATTATGATACTGTTTAATTTAAGTGAATTGATAGCGGATCCGATCGAGTTTTTGAAGCAGCTCGCATGCATCCTTCCGGTAATGCTCCTAAGCCTTACTCTGCATGAATGGGGGCATGCGTTTGCTGCGTACAAATGCGGCGATCCGACTGCAAAGAACCTCGGAAGAATGACACTGAACCCGCTTGCGCACATCGATCCGATCGGGTTTCTTGCCGTTCTGCTGATCGGATTCGGCTGGGCAAAGCCGGTCCCGGTCAATTCCCGGAATTATCGGAACTATAAGCGCGGAGAAGCGATCGTATCGCTCGCGGGCGTAACGATGAATCTGCTGCTCGCGATCGTATTTTCCGCTGCATATGTCATTCTGTTCCGGCTGTACATCACAGGGTCGTATTCCTGGCTTGAAAATGGGATTCTGATTACCGCCGTTCAATACGGCGTCATTCTGAATATTGCTTTGATGCTGTTCAATCTGCTGCCGTTCTACCCGCTCGACGGCTATCACATCTTTGAACTGTTGTTTGCAAGACGAATCCCGATGAAAGCATTCCTGTTCTTAAGAAGATACGGACAGTTTATTCTGATCGGAATTCTTATTCTGTTTCGTGTGCTGCAAATCTCGCCGATCTCTCTGATCGGAAACTGGGTATTGATTCAGCTGACGAGACTTGCGGGAATGTTCTGACATGGAAGAATACCGCGTTTCACTTTCACAATTTGAAGGACCGCTCGATCTTCTGCTGCATCTGATCGAAAAGGCGGAGGTCAATATCGAGGATATCTTTGTGTCCGAGATCACCTCGCAGTACCTTGCGTACATGGACGACCTTTCCGAACTGGATATGGACCGTGCAAGTTCGTTTCTGACGGTTGCCGCACAGCTGCTTCTGATCAAATCGCGAAGCCTTCTGCCGCGTCCGCCGGTTGAGGACGAAGAGGAAGAGGATCCGAAGGAAGCGCTGTTGCGTCAGCTGCGTGAGTATAAGGCGTTCAAATCCGCAAGCGAGGAATTGAACGAGCGTTTTGAAGAAACGAAAAAGGCGATCGCGCGTCTGCCTGAAGACGTGATCCTGCCGCCGCAAAAATTTGAACTCCGTAACGTTTCCGTCGATTCGCTCTATTCCGCTTTTCTGGACATTCTGAACCGTGAAGCTGCAGAAGAGGAAAAGGTCGACAAAACACAGAGCGTCCGACCGGATTCCTTCACGGTACGCGATCGCGTTCTGCATCTGCGAGCAAAGCTCAAGGACGGACGCGTCCGGTTTTCCGATCTGTTCGGCGATGCAAGCACGCGGATGGAAAAGATTGTGACTTTTATGGCGCTTTTGGAAATGCTTGCGCACGGAGAAGTACATATCACACAGGGAGCGACGTTCGCGCCGATCTACATCCGCGCAAAAGCACTTTCGGAGAACGATACGGAAACGGTCTATATGGATGAGGTAGAGGACTGATGGAAAACAAGAAAGCTGCAATCGTGGAATGTCTGCTGTTCGTTGCGGGTGAACCCGTGCTGATTACGGAGATTGCCCGTGTGCTTGAACAGGATGAAGCGTCCGTCAAAGCGCTGCTCTTTGAAATGGAAATGACCTATCGTGAAGAGGGGCGCGGAATCTGCCTGATGACGACAGACGATACCGCGCAGCTTGTTTCAAACCGTGATTATATTGCATACGTTGAATCGCTGCTGCAGCCGGAACAGAAAAAAAGCGTTTCACAGTCGATCATGGAAACGCTTGCCGTCGTTGCCTATAAGCAGCCGGTCACCCGTGCGGAGATCGAGGCCGTTCGCGGCGTTCGCTGCGAGTACGCGGTGAGCCAGCTTCAAAAGCTCGGACTGATCGCCGCAGTCGGCAGAAAAGACGTCATCGGCAAACCGATGCTCTATGCGACGACGGATCAGTTTTTGCACAAGTTCGGGCTGCATAATCTGTCCGAACTGCCGACGCTTCCTTTTGAAGAGCCGGAAACCATTGAAACCGTATAGGAGGGAAGGACCGTGAACAAACGTACGGATTATCTTTCGTGGGATGAATATTTTATGGGCGTATCGCTGTTGTCCTCGTACCGCAGCAAGGACCCAAGCACACAGGTCGGCGCGTGTATCGTCAACGAAAATAACAAGATCATGTCGGTCGGCTACAA
>CAMORL010000012.1 GCA_946623765.1 uncultured Clostridia bacterium | reverse complement strand
GGCTGATTCTCGCGCTTTTTGCGAAGGCTGACGATGATCAGCACCAGCAGCGTAACAACATACGGTGCGAGCTTATAGAGTTCCTTGACGCCGAGCGGCAGAGAAAGGTGCTCGCTGAGGATGATGAGCCCGCCGAACAGGATCGACGCAAAGATGCTGATGCTCGGCCGCCAGGTCGTGAAGATGACCAGCGCAATCGCAAGCCATCCGCGATCGCCGAAGCCCTCGTTTGCCCAGGTGCCGTGCGCGCATTCCATAACGTAGTACAATCCGCCGAGACCGGCAATCATGCTGCCCACAACGGTCGCAACGTATTTGTACCGCGTGACGTTGATGCCCGCCGCATCCGCCGTCGCCGGATTCTCACCGACCGCGCGCAGCTGCATGCCCTTCCGGGTGAACCGCAGAAACAGCGATGCGACGACCGCAATGCCGATACCGAGATACGCAAGCCAGCCGGGGATCTTGCCGTCGCCGAAGAAGTTGCAGGTTGCCGCAAATGTCAGGCTCGGGACCTCGCTGTGTGCGAGCTTAATGAGCGAACCGCCGAAGAAGTTGCCGAAACCGACGCCGAACATCGTCATGGCAAGGCCGGTGACATTCTGATTTGCGCGGAGTGTAACCGTCAGGAAGCAATACAGAAGCCCCATCAGGAACGACCCCAAAAGGCAGCAGAGCATCGGAATCAGCACCGCAAGGATGCCGATCATCGGCTTTCCTGCGCCGACCGTTGCCTGTTCATAGAAGAACGCGCCGATGACGCCCGAGATCGCGCCGACGTACATGATGCCCGGAATACCGAGGTTCAGGTTGCCCGCTTTCTCGGTCAGAATCTCGCCGGTGCTGCCGTACAGAAGCGGCATGCCCTGCATGACCGCTCTCGGGATGAAGGATACCAGAAATTCCCACATATCGATTACACCTCCCGTTTCTTATGCCGGCTGAACTGCAGCTTGTAGGAGATAAAGAACTCGCAGCCGATGATGAAGAACAAAATGATACCGGTCAGAATATCTGCGAACGAATGGTTCAGTCCGAGTTCCGGTCTGCTTGCCACTTCCTTTGCGCCGTACTGCATGAATACGATCATGAACGACGAGAAGATCATGCCGATCGGATTGAACTTCGACATCCACGAGACCATGACCGCGGTGTATCCGCGACCGTCGACCAACGTTTCGGTGAGCGTTCGGTCGGTTCCCGCAAGAAGGCACCCGACGAGACCGCAGATCATGCCGGAAAGCACCATTGTACGGATGATGACACGATTGACCTTGATTCCCGAATACGACGCAGTACGTTCGCTTTCGCCGACAACCGCGATTTCATACCCCTGCTTCGAGTATTTCAGATACAGATACAGCGCGACGGTCAGCACGCCGATGACCAGCGCAGGCAGCAAATAACGCGAACCGGCGATTTCCGGAAGCCAGCCTACCCCGTAGGAACCGAGCGAACTGTCCGAGTTAAAGATGCCGACGACCGTGCCGTTCGGTGACCACACATATTTGAATCCGCGGTACGCGATCATGAATTTCACGAGCTGAAGCGCAACGTAATTCATCATCAGCGTGAACAGCGTTTCATTCGTATTCCAGCGGGATTTGAAAAACGCCGGAAGGAAGCCCCACAGTGCGCCTGCCGCAAGCGCGGCGATGAGCATGCACGGGATCAGAATCAGGTTCTTCACCGCAAGCGGAATGTTCGGATTCTGGAAGAACGGCATCTTGCCTGCATAGAAGATACAGATCGCCGTTGCAAACGCACCGATCAAGACCTGTCCCTCCGCGCCGATGTTCCAAAAACGCATCTTGAACGCGGGCGTGACCGCCAGAGAAATACCGAGCAGGATCACAATCCGGTAGACGGTGACCCAGATGCGCCGTGACGAGCCGAGCGTTCCGTCGAACATCGTTCTGAATACGCTGATCGGGTTCAGCCCGGTGACGATCACGGTGACGATCGCGCAGACGACAAGCGCAAGCAAAATCGCCGCGCCGCGGATCAGCCACGCCTTCCATGCCGGAAGTCCTGCACGCTTTGAAATATGCAGCATCTTATTCACCTCCCCCGACCTTGGTCATCATGAGACCGATCTCTTCCTTGGTGACGGAACGACCGTCCACAATGCCGGATACCTTGCCGCCGCACAGAACCAGAATCCTGTCGCACAGCTCCAGAAGAACGTCCAGATCCTCACCGACATAGATGACGGCGACACCCTGCATTTTCTGCTGTGTCAGGAGGTTATAGATCGTGTACGAAGTATTGATGTCCAGACCGCGGACCGCATACGCCGTCATCAGCACGGTCGGGTTCTGCTCAATCTCGCGTCCGACCAGCACCTTCTGCACATTGCCGCCCGAAAGACGCCTAAGCGGAATCTGATCGACGTTCGGCGTGACGACCTCGAGATCATTGACGATCTTGGTTGCGAGCTGCTTCGGGAACTTCCGATCGAGGAACGGATTATGCTTTCCTCTGCGATAGCTTCTGAGCATCACGTTGTCCGCAATGCTCATGCTGCCGACGAGTCCCATACCGAAGCGGTCCTCCGGAACGAACGAAAGCAGAACGCCGGACTGGATGATCTTCAGCGGATCCATGTCGTTGATCACCTGCTCGCCGCCGGTGACGGGATCAATGTAAGTGATTTTTCCTCCCGGCTCAATGCTCTGCAGGCCCGCGATGGACTCCAACAGCTCACGCTGACCGCTGCCCGCAATACCGGCGATCCCCAGGATTTCACCGCTTTTGGCGGTAAAATTGATATCGTCGAGACGCTTTATGCCTTCGAGGTCTTTCACCGTCAAATGTTCTACGCGAAGCCGGTCATGTGTTTCCTGCGCCTTCGGACGGTCGATATTCAGGCTGACTGCACGACCGACCATCATATCGGTCAGGCTCTGCTGGTTTGCGTCCTTGGTGAGAACGTCGCCGATGTACTCGCCCTTGCGCAGGATCGCAACGCGGTCGGAAACCTCCAAAACCTCATGCAGCTTATGCGTGATGATGATCAGCGATTTGCCGTCGTTTTGCATGTTGCGCATGACTTTGAACAGCTTGTCCGTCTCCTGCGGGGTCAGAACCGCGGTCGGCTCATCCAAAATCAGAATATCGGCGCCGCGATACAGGACCTTGATAATCTCAACGGTCTGCTTCTGCGATACCGACATGTTATAAACCTTCTGATTGGGATCGATCTCAAACCCGTAGCGTTCGCTGATCTCTTTGATCCGCTTCGCCGCGCGCTTGAGGTTCAGCATGCCCCCCTCTTTGAGCCCGAGAATGATGTTTTCGGTCGCGGTAAACACGTCCACCAGCTTAAAATGCTGATGAATCATGCCGATTCCGTTGTCGAATGCATCTTTCGGGGAGGAAATTGTGACAGGCTTGTCGTGAATGTAAATCTGTCCCTCGTCCGGATAATAGATACCGGACAGCATGTTCATCAGCGTAGTCTTTCCGCTGCCGTTTTCGCCGAGCAGCGAAAGAATCTCGCCTTCATGCAGTTCCAGGTGAACGTTGCGGTTGGCGATCACGCTGCCGAAATGCTTGGTGATGCCTTCCATCCTGACGGCATTTCTTACTGCTTCCAAGTCCCCCATCCTTTCCGCAGAGGTGCATATCTCTGCCGATGATGACATATTATATCATATTCCCGGTCATTTGTAAATGAAAACAGCGGCTTGCAATAAAAAAAATCGGACGGTCAAAAACCGTCCGATTTGTTGTTTGGGATTCGATCAATAGCTCTCGTTCAGCAGGGTGATGCCGTCGATACGGATGCCGAAATACGGCGCGCTGCGGAACTCGGACTCATGGAAGTAACCGTCGCTGATGACTTCGGTGTCCGGCGTGTAGTTAGGATCGGAGTCGACGTCCGCCATGTAGGAGGTCAGATGCTCGCCGCCGACAGTGAACGCATCGGTGCTGAAGACATGCAGCGTGCCTGCGATCATCGCAGCCTTTGCCTCATCGATCTTCGCCTGCGTACCGTCTGCCGCAACTGCGTCGTTCAGCTCGAAGAGCTCGACAGAGCCGGTCGAAATCGTGCCGGTCCAGTCTGCCGGGATCTGTGCGCCTTCTGCAGCCGCCTTGATTGCGAACTCATAATACGGCTCCCAGTTGATGCGGGAAGAAACGATGTAGGTGTTCGGGCCGACCTTGACGGTGCTGCCGTTGTAGGAAACGTTCGGAACGCCCATGCTCTCGCAAGCGGACGGTGCGCCCATGGAGTCAGCATGCTGGCTGATGAGCACGCAGCCGTTGTTGATCAGCTTCATTGCGCCTTCTTTTTCAGCGGTCTCATCGTACCAGGAACCGGTGAAGGTAACTTCCATGGTGACTTCGGGAACGATGGAACGGACGCCGAGGAAGAAGGAGGTATAGCCGGAAACAACCTCTTCATAGGTGAACGCGCCGACATAACCGATCTTGAGCTGGTCGGGGGTGATCTTGCCGGTGTCAAGCATTTCCTTGAGCTTCATGCCCGCCGCAATACCGGCGAGATAACGGCCTTCATAGATCGCCGCAAACGCGTTGTGGTAGTTCGGAAGGTTCTCGGTGTGCGCCTTGGTACCGGTTGCATGGCAGAACTGCACGTCCGGGAATTCCTTTGCTGCCTGGATCATGTAGTCCTCATGGCCGAAGCTGTCTGCAAAGATGATCTTGCAGCCGGATGCCGCCATGTCAGCAGCAGTCTCATAGCATTCCTGACCTTCGGGGATGTTGGTCTTGATGATGTAGTCCGTGATGCCGAGTTTCTCGCACGCGCCCTTCGCCGCATTGATGAAGTTCAGGTCGTAGGTGGAGTTCTCGTCATGCAGACAGATAAAGCCGACTTTGATGTTCAGGCCTTCAGCCGCGGGCTGTTCTGCAGGCGTTTTGCTGTCGCAGGCAACCAGTGCGGCAACCATCAGCAGACAAAGAACAATCGCAAAAATTTTCTTCATGTTTCCCTCCGTACATATAAGAATTTTGCTGTATATGAACACATTTCTGTGTCTCAGCCGCCAAAGGGTTCCAAAAAGCTCTTCCGACTTTATTGTAACTGAAACAAAGCGCAAAGTCAAGGGACAAGGCGCGCGGGTTCGACGTTTTTACGCAAATTATACAGACAGGCGAGAAAAAGCAGGCGGGATTCCGTCTGCTCAATCTGTCGTTTATCGGTCTTTTTCGTCCGGCGAACGGTCGCTGCACGCCTTAAGAGCCTCTATCTCCTCTTTCGTAAGATACCGCCATTCGCCGGGGCGAAGATCGCCGAGCCGGAGATTGCCGTACCGCTCGCGCTTCAGCCGCAGCGTCCGGTGTCCGACCGCTTCGAGCATGCGGCGGATCTGGCGGTTTCTGCCCTCACGGATCGTAATCGAAAAAGCCGTCCCGCCCGTCGTCGCGCTGCGAACGTTCGTCACCTTTGCCGGTGCGGTCATGCCGTCGTCGAGCATGACACCGTTGGTGAGCGTCGCGATCTCCGTCGCGGACAGCGTGCCGTCACACACGACGCGATAGGTTTTTTCCACCTTGTAGCGCGGGTGCATCAGGTGGTTGGCAAGCTCGCCGTCGTTTGTGAGAAGCAGCAGCCCTTCGGAATTGAGGTCGAGCCGTCCGACGTTATAGAGCCGGTACGGAAGCTCGGACACGAACGCCTGTACGGTCTTTCTGCCCGCCTCGTCGCTGGACGTCGAGACCACGCCGCGCGGCTTATAGAGCATCAGCACGACGCGCTCCGCCTGCGGCCGGAGCCGTTTTCCGTCGAGCCGCACGTCGTCCGTCTCCTCCACGGTCATGCCGAGGACGGCCGGAATCCCGTTCACCGTGACCCGTCCGTCCGCAATGATTTCTTCGCATGCGCGGCGTGACGCCACGCCGCAATCCGCCATGTATTTCTGTAACCGCATATGCCCCGTTCCCGCAGTTCAGCCGAGAAACGCCGAAACCGCTTTTCTGAAATAATACCCGAAATCGACCGGCAAGACCGTTTCCGCCGCAACGATCGGTACGACCGCAACAACCGTTCCGTTCAGCAGCAGCGACACACTGCCGACCGGATCGCCCGCCTGCACCGGCGCCGACAGCGCTTCGTCGAACGTCGTCAAAACGGCATACGATTCGTTCCCGCCGATCTCCGTCGGATACAGTATACCGCGGATCGGCGCGGCGTTCAATGCTTTTTTTACACCGTTTTCGATCGGAACCGTGAAAACCGTGTCTGCGGGCACAAACCGCTTTTCTTCGTACAGACGAAAGCCCGCATCCAGCATGGATTTTGCGGTGTTCCACATCGTCGGACAGTTCAGGATTGCGCCGACCTGCTTCATGCCGCCGCGCTCCGCCGCAAAGACGAGGCACTTCCCCGCCGCCTTTGTATAGCCGGTTTTTACGCCGATCCCGCCCTCGTACTCCCACAGGAGCCGGTTCTTGTTCTTCAGCGTATGCAGAACCGACCCCTCCGTTTTGCGGTAGCGGGTCGAAACGATCTCCGCAAATTCCGTGTTCCCGAGCGCGTACGCACCGAGCGTGGCAAGGTCCTTTGCGGTCGTATAGTGATCGGGATCGTGCAGCCCGTTCGGCGTCACAAAATGTGTGTCCGAAAGTCCGAGTTCCTTCGCCCGCGCGTTCATATGCGCCGCAAACGCCTCCGCTCCGCCGTCGAGAACACACGCGATCGCAACCGCCGCGTCGTTGCCGGAGATCAGCATCAGCCCGTACACCAGATCCCGGAGCGGGATCGTCTCGCCGGCTTTCAGATACATCGACGAGCCCTCGGTCCCTGCCGCTTCTGTCGGCACCGCGACCGTCTCGTCCATGCGTCCGGACTCGATCGCCAGGAGCGCGGTCATGATCTTGGTCGTGCTCGCCATCGGCAGACGCGCATTCTCGTTCTTTGCGTACAGTACGCGTCCGGAGTTCGCCTCAATGAGATACGCCGCCTCCGCCGGTACGTCCATAGATGCGTCTGCCTTTGCCGCGGTCGGAAGCAGCATGAGCCCGATGAGCACGGCAAGCATCCGCTTCACGGCTCATCCTCCGACGGCGTATGGTTTTGTGCACGGACGTTTTCGACGGCGCCCCGGATCTCAGTCATCGCATTCGGGATCATCTGCACGAGCCGGTCGAGCGTGCTGTCGCAATCGGCATGCAGCAGCGTGACCTCGCTGCCCTTCATGTGCAGAAACGCCTTCGGACTGATGGAGACGCCGACGACGCTCGCACCGAGAAACGGATAGCCGCTTGCGTCGAAGTCCGGCTGTCCCTTGCGTGCGACCGCCTGCGTCGGGAAATCGCCGCCGCCCGCGAAAAAGCCGAGGCAGACCCGGCTCACCGGGATCACCACCGCGCCGCCTTCGCCGTAGATCGGCGAACCCACGATCGTATTCACGTCGACGATGTTCTTGAGCTCGCGCATCGTCGTTTGCAGAATGGTTTCAACAGGATGCATATGTTCTCCTCTTTTCATTGGTTTTACGGATATTGTTTGCCGCTTTTCGCCGTGCTATACGCGGCGCAAGAACTGCTCCGTAAAACAGCTTCGGCGGAAACAGGATCCCCTGTGCGCATGCCGTGATCCGGAACAGCGGCGAGCTGCAAAGCGCTGCGCTCGCAGAACCGCCGTTCGCGACGCGCGTCGTCAGCATGGACAGCAGCACGGCGATCGATCCGGCGATCAGCACCGCGTCCGCCGGCTCGTCCTCAATACCGACCGCGGTTCGCGTGTCGAGCCGTAAAACCCGGACGCCCGAAAGCCGCGGACGCTCAGGCTTCGGACGCTTTTGCAGCAGCGGGATTTGCTTTTTGCCGATTATCAGCGTAAAGTACGGCGTCTTCATCAGGTGAATGCGCAGACGCACCGGAACCGGCACAAGCCCGAGGATATAGACTTTTCCGTGTACGACTGCGCCGCGTACGCCGAGCCGCATCCTTGCCTCGACGATCAGCGGCATGGAAACAAGCAGCAAAAGAAACAGCAGAACAAACAAAGCGATCAGAATACCCATATGCACAGTATTCCCGATCTGTTTTTTTGCATACAAAAAGGACCGTCCGGAAACGGTCCTTTTGAGTTGAAGTGCTTTTATCTCATGCCCTTATCGTACGGAATACCTTCCGCCTTCGGCGCGCGGGACTTCTTGGAAGTCAGCACCAGAAGGATCATCGTAACGATGTACGGAAGCATCGGCCACAGATAGGTGCTGGTGCCTTCCTTGATGCCGATCTTCGCCGGCCAGCCGAAGATCACGTTGAAGAACGGCCCGAGATTCTGCAGCGTAGTCGCGTACGCACCGATGACCTTGAACAGTGCGAAGAACAGCGAAGCGCCGAGGATGGACCACGGTTTCCAGTTACCGAAGATCATGACCGCCAGAGCGAGGAAGCCGTAGCCTGCGACCGAAGACTGGAAGCCGGAACCTGCAGCCAGCGTGAACGCGAGACCGCCGATACCGCCGAGGAAGCCGGAGATCAGAACGCCCGCATAGCGCATCTTGAAGACGTTGATGCCGACGGAAGCCGCCGCCTGCGGATGCTCGCCGCAGGAACGGAGACGCAGACCGAACTTGGTCTTGTACATGATGACGACCGCCGCGGCGAACAGAACGACCGTAAGGAACGTGGTCAGATACATGTTCTTAAACAGCAGCGTATGCAGGAAGTTCTCCTTTGCGGCAAGACCCAGCGTTGACTGGGTAATACGCGACCAGGTCGGAATCAGGATGGTCGTCTGACCCTGGCCCTGAACGACCCAGGTGAGAACGATTGCCAGCGCCGGCGCGAGCATATTCAGCGCCGTGCCTCCGATGGTCTGATCGGCCTTCAGATTGATCGACGCAAACGCCAGCAGCACCGCAAACGCCATGCCGCAAACGCCCGCGAACAGCGACGCAATCAGCATCGCAAGCTGTGAGCCGAGCTGACCCGTCGCGACCGCCGGATCCAGCCAGCGCATCATGAGACAGCCCATCAGCGCGCCGATGATCATGATACCTTCGAGCGCGATGTTGATGATACCGCTTCGTTCGGAGAACATACCGCCCATTGCAACCAGCAGAAGCGGAACCGCAAAGACGATGGTCGAACTGATAATGTCGGCAATGACAATGCCTACGTTTAAGGTACTCATGCTTGTCCACCCTCGCTTTCTGCAGATTTTGCAGCCTCACTCGGTTGCTTCGGCGTTTCGATGACCGGCGCGGTTTTTTCGGCGTTGACGTTCGACTTATCCAGGCGGATGAACCGCGAGAGGATGGTCTTGGTCAGCAGCGCAAACGCGCTCAGGTAGATGATGACCGCAATGATGATATCGATCATTTCCTTTGCAAATACCGGCTGCAGCGATTCGCCGCCGACCTGGATGTAGGAAATGAACAATGCGGAGAAGATCGTTCCGATCGGGTTCGACGTTGCAAGCAATGCGACCGAGATGCCGTTGAAGCCCATCGCGAGCAGAACCTTCTGGATCGTGTACTCTGCGGTGCCGGCGAGGTAATAGAGACCGCCGCCGAGACCTGCCAGCGCGCCGGAAATGACCATCGAAAGAACGATGTTGCGCTTTGCGTTGATACCGGCATAGATGCTGGCGTTCTTGTTGAAGCCGCAAGCCTTCAGTTCATAACCGAACGTCGTGCGGTTCAGGATGATCCACATCACGATCGCGACAATAATCGCGATAAAGATGCTGATGTTCATGAAGTTGGAGCCGAACAGCTTGTCGAGACCCATCTTCGGAATCATTGCCTTCGAATTGGCGTAGGACAGTGCAGCGGTGCGGTCCTTGATCGGACTCGAAACCCACGCGGTCGGCAGCATGATGTTTTTGCCGGCTTTCATGAGGTTCATGCACAGCAGATTCACCGCCATCATGCCGATCCAGTTGAACATGATCGACGTGATGACCTCGTTGACGTTAAACAGCGATTTGAAGAGACCCGGGAAGAATCCCCAGACCGCGCCTGCGACCACGGATGCGATCAGGCAGATCCACCACGGCATCTGGAAGATGATGCCGCATGCCAGCGCGCAGAATGCGCCGACCGTGTACTGACCGGATGCGCCGATGTTGAACAGACCCGTCTTGAACGCGAACGCGACCGAAAGACCGGTCATGATCAGCGGAGCCGCCTGATACAGCACCTTCGCCATCTTCGGAGCAGTGGAGAATCCTGCCGTCAGCATTTCCGCGAACTTCGGGAAAGCCTGTCCGGGATTCACTGCAATCAGCAGAATCAGACCGAACAGCAGACCGACAAGGATTGAGATAACGGAAGAAAGAACGCTGATCATAGCTTTTTTCATGCTTCCGCACCCCCTTTCTTCTCGATGTCGCGATACATATTCTTTGCGCCTGCCATATAGAGACCGAGCTCCTGAACCGTTGTCTGCTTCGGATCGAATTCACCGACGATCTCGCCCTCGTACATGACGAGGATACGGTCCGGGACGCTCATGACTTCTTCGAGTTCGAGGGACACGAGCAGAACCGCCTTGCCTGCGTCGCGCTGTGCGACGAGCTGCTTATGAACGCCTTCGATTGCGCCGACGTCCAGACCGCGGGTCGGCTGCACCGCAACGAGCAGTTCCGGATCCTTATCGATCTCACGCGCAACGATCGCCTTCTGCTGGTTGCCGCCGGACATCGAACGTGCCGCCGTGATCGGACCCTGACCGGAACGGATGTCGTACTGCTCGATCAGCTTTTCGGCATACTTGCGGACTTCCTTGTTGCGGATGAATCCGGCTTTCTGGAATTCCGGCTGCCAGTAGCGCTGCAGAACGAGGTTCTGCTCCAGCGAGAAATCGAGCACGAGGCCGTGCTTGTGACGGTCCTCCGGGATGTGGCTCATACCGAGCTTGGAACGCGTACGGATCTTCGCTTTGGTAATGTCGTGTCCGCGCAGCGTAATCTTTCCGTGGGACATCTTGTCAAGACCGGTCAAAGCATAAACGAACTGCGTCTGGCCGTTGCCTTCGATACCTGCGAGGCAGACGATTTCGCCCGCGCGCACCTGGAAGCTGACGTCCTTGACCGCATTGTTCGAATGGAGCTTCGAAGGAACGGTGACGTGCTGTACGTCGAGCACGACGTCGCCGAGCTTCTGTTCGCCTTTTGCCACTTCGAACTCGACGTCGCGGCCGACCATCATGCGGGAGAGTTCCTCTTTGGTGGTGTTTTTGATGTCCACGGTGCCCATGTACTTGCCCTTGCGGAGAACCGTGCAGCGGTCCGCGACCGCCATGATCTCGTTGAGCTTATGGGTGATGAAGAGGATCGATTTGCCTTCTTTGGTGAAGTTCCGCATGATCTCCATGAGTTCGTCGATCTCCTGCGGGGTCAGAACCGCCGTCGGTTCGTCAAAGATCAGGATCTCGTTGTCACGGTACAGCATCTTGAGAATCTCAACACGCTGCTGCATGCCGACGGAAATATCCTCGATTTTTGCATCCGGATCGACCTGAAGACCGTATTTTTCGGACAGCTCCAAAACTTTCTTGCGGGCTTCCGCTTTCTTCAGAAAGCCCAGTTTGTTCGGCTCGGCGCCGAGAATGATGTTATCGAGCACGGTGAAAATCTCAACCAGTTTGAAATGCTGGTGAACCATGCCGATGTGCAGTGCGTTTGCATCATTCGGGTTGTTGATCTTGACTTCTTTGCCGTCCTTTTTGATGACGCCGGCTTCCGGCTGGTACAGACCGAACAGAACGCTCATCAGCGTCGATTTTCCGGCGCCGTTCTCACCCAAAAGTGCGTGAACTTCACCGTGCTTCAGCTGCAGCGTAATGTTGTCGTTTGCCTTGATGCCGGGGAACTCTTTGGTGATGTTCAACATCTCAATGACATATTCGCTCATGCTTCGTCCCCCATTTCCCTGTTATTTCAATAAAATTAAGAAAAAGGGCCGGGCTATTCGCCCAGCCCTTCAGGATCGATAAATTGTTATCGATTGAGCTTATGCGTTGTAGTCAACCGCGATGGTGACTGCCGGTGCATTCTCGGTATCCTTGGAGATTTCGATCTTGCCGGTCATCACGTTCTCGAAGAGGGTGTTGTACTCGTCGACGGTGAACGTCTTGAGTCTCCAGGATTCAGCTGCGGTGGGCAGACCGACGCAATTCTCAGCTGCGCCGAGAACAGCGGTCTTGCCTGCGTATTCAGCGGACCACTTGCCGTTGTTCGCTGCGAGATCCTCGAGAGCGAGGACGACGGAGTTGGTGAGACCCTTCATCGCAGAGGTGATGATGCAATCTGCTTCTGCGCTCTGGTCGACGTCAACGCCGATGACCTTGCCGTTCGCTTCGTTTGCCGCTGCAACTGCGCTCAGGTAGATGCCGCCGCCGCAAGCAAAGACGACCTCGGTGCCGTCGGTGAACCAGCCTGCCATCTTGATCTTGATATCATCCGTCGGAGCAAAGCCGCCGCAATACCAATACTTGACGGAAACCTGATCTGCAACGCCCATTTCTTCAGCTGCCATGTTTGCGCCCTGGACGAAGCCGTAGCCGTAACGAACGACTGCCGGAACTGCCATGCCGCCGAGGAAGCCGAGCTTGGTGTAGCCATCCTTAACAGCTGCATAACCTGCAAAGAAGCCGGCCTGCTCTTCCTGATAAAGGATGTTGTGGGAGTTCGCTGCGGTCTCGTAGGTTGCGTAGTCCGCGGAGTGCGGTTCGCCGTCGAGGAGCAGGAACATGACTTCGGGATAGTCGTTCTGTACGAGGAAGATCGCCTCTTCAAAGAGGTAACCCGGGCAGACGATTGCGTTTGCGCCGTTGCCGATTGCGGTCTTGATGGTCTCAACACGCGCTTCGGTGGAGTCCTCGGACGGACGATAGTAGTCATAACCTTCGCCCTGCTTCATGCCGTGTGCTTCGCAGAATTGGACAACGCCTTCCCATGCGCCCTGGTTGAAGGACTTGTCATCGATGTTGCCGACGTCGGTGACCAGTGCAACCTTCATTGCGGGTGCTTCGGCAGCCTGCTGCTCGGGCTGCTGTTCGCCCTGCTGTTCCGGCTGCTGCTCGCCCTGCTGTTCGGGCTGCTGTTCAGGCTGCTGTGCGCTCTGCTGTTCGCAAGCGACCAGCGCGAAGACCATTGCGAGAACCATCAGCAATGCAATGATTTTCTTCATAATGTGTTTTTCCTCCTGATTTTGTTTTCCTGTTTATGACAGGATTTATAAATTTGCACGCCATACGTACAAGTGCATTATAACAGATACTTCTTCAGAATGGAAGAGGATTCTATCATATTTTTCAAAATTTTTTCATAATCGGCGCGGGCGATCCGGCGTTCAAAAAAGCCGGTCGCTTATGCGATCGGCTTTCGGTGTCGGTACTTGCGGATCGGAAATTACTCCTCGTCCGCCTTGAAGTTTGCAAACAGGCTCGCCAGAGAGGTGGTCGTCTGCGTGATCGGGGGCAGCTCATATTCGCCGTCCTCGGAGTTGCGGCGGCGGCGATCCGGACGGGATTCGCGGCGTTCGCCGTTGTCCTGCGCGCGGCGCGCGTTGCGCTCCTCGCGTTCCTTGTTCTGCTGCTCGCGCTGTGCTTCACGCTGTGCCTTGCGCTCTGCGTTGACACGTTCGCGTTCTGCCTTCTCTGCCGCGATCTGCTCTGCGATCTCGGGGTTTTCCTCGATGAGAGCATCCTTGCGGGACAGGCTGATGCGCTTTGCTTCGACGTTGACGTCGAGCACCTTGCAGCGGACGATGTCGCCGACCTTGATCTCGTCTTCGACCTTCTCGATGCGGTGGATGCCGACCTGAGAGATGTGGATGAGACCGTCGATCGTCGGCTCAAGCGCGACAAACGCGCCGAACGGAACGATGCGGACAACCTTGCCTTCGACGATGGTGCCGACGGGGTACTTCTCCGCTGCCTTGGTCCAGGGCTTCGGCTGAAGCTGCTTGTAGCCCAGCGAAATGCGTTCCTTCTCGCGATCGACGCCGAGGATCAGCACTTCGATTTCCTGACCGATGGACAGTGCATCGCTCGGATGCTTGACTCTGCCCCATGCGCAGTCGGTCACATGGACGAGACCGTCCAGACCGCCGATGTCGACAAACGCGCCGAAATCGGTGATGCGGCGGACGACGCCGTGGACCTTCTCGCCGACGACGAGCGCATCCCACTTGGCCGCCTTCGCTGCCTTTGCTTCCTCGATCAGAACCTGCTTGATGGAAGCGACGATGCGCTTCTTCGCCTTGTCTGCTTCGAGGACCTTGACCTTGATGGTCTTGCCGACATAGTCATTGAGATTCTCAACATATTTGGTGGAAACGTGCGAAGCCGGAACGAATGCACGAACGCCGTTGATATCGGCGATCAGACCGCCCTTGACGACTTCCTTGACCACTGCCTCAAAGGTCTTGCCTTCGACATCCTCTGCGAACATTTCGTCCATCAGTTTCTTGCCTTCGACATTCTTGCGGGAAAGCCGGACATTGCCTTCGCCGTCATTGACCATGAGAACTTCTACGTCGATGCTGTCACCCTCTTTGACAACGTCTTCCGCGCGGACTTCGGGATCCGCAGAGAATTCTCCCTTCGGGATCACGCCGTCGGCCTTGTAACCGATGTTGACGAATACTTCGCCGTCGACCACCTGGATCACGGTGCCGGTGATCATCTGACCGGGATGAATCCGCTTCACGGTCTTTTCAAAGGCCTGTTCAAACGTTTCGGGCTCGGCTTCCGCCTCCGCCTCGACAGCAACGGGTGCCGTTGCTTCCACTGCTTCTTCCACGACTGCCGGTGCTACTTCGGCGGTCTCTTCGACCGCTTCGACTGCTTCCGCTGCCGCTTCCGCAACTGCCTGTGTCTCTTCCGCAACGACTTCTGTGGTTTCGGCGACAACCTCAGCGGGAGCTTCCGCTTCGATGGTTTCTACTGTCGTCTTTTCGAGTTCGCTCATTACTTGTTTAACCTCCCTAATCATCGCTGGTGGCGTCGATGCGCCTGCGATTACACCTATTATATCATCGTGTTTTATTTTTGCAAGAGGAATTTTACCGATATTGTCTATGATTTCGGCGTTTTTGCAAGTTTTTTTACACAAATCATACAGCGCGCAGGTATTCGCGCTCGTTTCGGAGCCGAGTACAAAGACGCGCGTGCACTGTTTTGCAAGCAGTCCGGCTTCCTCCTGACGCTGCCGCGTTGTGTCGCAAACGGTACAGAACGCGGACAGTTCCGGAATCTTCGCCTCAAGGATCTTAAGCACCGCGTCGTACGTCTCCTTTTTCGCCGTCGTCTGCGAAACGAACGTCAGCGCTCGGTTCGGCGTCAGCCGTTTTGCATCCTCTGTCCCGGTGAGAATCGCCGCGTCGCTGCCTGCGCGCGCAAAAATGCCGATCACCTCGGGGTGCTCCGGCTTTCCGAGGATTGCGACCCGCTCTCCCCTTTCCGCTGCCTGTTCCACGATCCGGTGAATGCGTTTCACGAATGGACAGGTCGCGTCGATCACGCGCACGCCTTTTTCTTCGCACGCCGAAAACACCTCCGGCGGCGCGCCGTGTGCCCGGATCACCAACGTGTCCCCTGCGCCGATTTCATCAAGCGAACCGATCGCCCGAATTCCGCGCGCTTCAAGATCGTTCACGACATGTTCGTTATGAATGATCCTGCCGTATGTAAAGACCCGCGCTTCCGTCTGCGCCGCTTCATTCACCAACCGGATCGCGCGCGAAACGCCGAAGCAGAATCCGCCGTGCTTTGCAACGAGCAGTCTCATAGCCGCGTCTCCGCAATGTCGCGCAGGGTCATCATCGCGTCCGTGATCGCTGCGTTCACTGCATCGACCGGCTTCTTGCCCGGGCAGAGCGCTTTGACCTCGGCGGGATAGATCGGATCGCCGACCGCAACCTTGAGCCGCTGACCGAACTTCCGGTCATGGTGCACGATGTACAGCGGCACGATCGGCGCGTCCGCGCGAAGCGCGATGAACGCGCAGCCCTTGTCAAACGCGTCCGTGTCGACTTCGGTCGCCGAACGATGTCCTTCAGGAAACACGCCGAACGCTTTTCCCTTGTTCAGAAGATCGCATGCATGCTTGATCGATTTTGTGTCCGCCGTACGCTGATTGACCGGGAAGCACAGCAGCAGCCGGAAGATCACCGTCATGAACTTCGACGTAAACAGCGTCGACTTCGCCATGAAGTGAATGCAGCGCCACACGATCGCCGCGATCCAGATCGGATCGCTCATCTTGACGTGATTCGAAACATAGATCACCTTGCCCTTGCTTTTCAGCGCGGCGCGGTTGTAGATCTTCGGCCGTCCGTACAGCCAGAGGATCGGCTTTAAGATGATGCATGCAAAGACGTACAGCATGGATCACACCTCCGAAAGAATTGCGTTGACTGCTTCCTCGATCGTCATGTCCGTCGTGTCTATGAGCTTCGTGTCTTCGCCGCAGTACAGCGGCTTATAGGCGCGCTCGCTGTCCTGCCTGTCGCGGCGGATGATATCCGCAAGAATCGTATCGTAATCGGCGGTCTGTCCGCCTTCGATGAGCTGTTTATAACGGCGGTTTGCGCGCTCCTCCGCCGACGCAGTCACAAAGAATTTGTACGGCGTATCCGGAAGCACGTTCGTGCAGATGTCGCGCCCGTCCATCACCACGCGCTGTGCGTGCGCCACTTCGCGCTGCAGCTCCGTCATGCGGTCGCGCACGGCGGGCACGCGGCTCACAAGCGACGCGCCCTGGCTGATCTCCTCGGTGCGAAGCTCTCCCGTGACATCCTCACCGTCGACCAGAATGTGCTGTTCGCCGGTTTCTGTGTACCGCACCCGAAGATCGATCGCATGAACCAGCGCCGCAACCGCTTCCTCGTCCGTGAAACCGACGCCGTGCTTCTTCGCCGCCACCGCGACGCCGCGATACATCGCGCCGGTGTCAAGATACGGAATATTCAGGATCTTTGCAATCTGCTTGGCAACCGTGCTCTTGCCTGCGCCTGCAGGTCCGTCGATGCCGATGCTTTGTTTCATATGATTATACCTCCGTGGGAATACTGCTGCCTGCCAGTGCGCCGGTCGACCAGGCGATCTGCAGGTTGAATCCGCCCGTAAAGGCGTCCGTGTCGAGAAGTTCGCCTGCAAAATACAGGTTTCTGACCTTTTTCGATTCCATCGTGGAAGGGTTGACTTCCTTCACGGAAACGCCGCCTCGCGTGACGATCGCCTCTGCGACGGGACGCGTGCCTTTCACATGCAGCTTCAACCCTTTCAGCGTTTCGCAAAGCGCGCGTCTCTGCGCTTTTGTGCAGTTGCCCGCCTGTGCCGCGCCGTCAATCCCCGCGAGTTCGAGCACTACGCCGAGGAGCTTTTGCGGAAGCAGTCCGTACAGCGCGCCCGAGAACGTCTTTTTTGCGTTCGCCGCCAGATCGCGCAGCAGCCTTGCATCCAGCTGTTCAAAGGACAGTCCGGGCTTCAGGTCGATCGAAAGCGTCGTGCCCTCCGGTTCCTCCGCAACAAGCGCGGATGCCGAAAGCACCAGCGGTCCGCTGACGCCGAAATGCGTGAACAGCATTTCGCCGAGCTCGGAATAGACTTCCTTTCCTTTTTTATTATAGGCAGTCAGCGTAACGTTTTTCAGCGTCAGCCCCGAAAGCGATTCGCACCAGGTCTCCTCCGTCTCGAACGGGATCAGCGAGCCCTTCGGCGGAACGATCGTATGCCCGAGCGCCTGCGCAAAGCGGTAGCCGTCGCCGGTGCTGCCCGTGGACGGATAGCTGACGCCGCCGGTTGCAAGAATCACCGCGTCGAACGGCTCGACCGTTTCCCCGACGCGCACGCCGGAGATCGTGCCGCCGCTCTCCAGGACCGCCGATACGCGCGTGTTCAGCCGCACCTCGACGCCGCGCGAGCGCACCGTCTTTTCGAGCGCTTTCAGAATATCGCTTGAATGATCGGAGACCGGAAACACACGCTGTCCGCGCTCGATCTTCAAGGGTACGCCCGCCGTCTCGATAAGCTGCATGATCGCCGCACTGTCGAAATGCGCGTACGCGCTGTAAAGAAAGCGCGGATTTCTCACGACATGCCGGAAGAACCCCTCCCTGTCCGCCGCATTCGTGACGTTGCACCGTCCCTTGCCGGTGATGAACAGCTTTTTGCCGAGCTTTTCATTGCTTTCGAAGATCGTGACGCGATGCCCGTTTTCCGCAGCTTTGATCGCCGCAAGCTGACCCGCCGCGCCGCCGCCGATAACCGCAACCCTCATAGTATGCCTCCCGAAAGATTTACGGCGTCGAGCCGTTCGCTGTGATAGCCCATGGGCGTAACCGTTACGTATCCCTTTTTGAGCCACGCGTAATCGCTGTCCTCGTCCGGATCGCACGGAAGTTTTCCGCGCGGCGCCCAGTAATACGGACGGTTCAAGGGATCCTCGCGGTATTCGTACTGTTTTCTGTACCGCACAAGCGACAGCCCCGTGACCTTGTATTCTTTGAGGTCCGAGAGCGGCACGTCCGGTACGTTGACGTTATAAAACATGCCGAACGGCAATGGATGCCGCATGCACAGATCGATGATCCGTTCGGTTGCCCAATACGCCGTTTCAAAGTGCGACGGCTCGCGATGATCGAGCGACATCGCAATTGCGGGAACGCCTGAAAGAGCAGCCTCCTGCGCCGCCGCGCAGGTGCCGGAATAAAGCGTGTCGCTGCCGAGGTTCGGACCGTGATTGATCCCCGAGATTACAAGATCCGGCTGTTCCGGAACAAGGTTGCCGAGCCCCAACCGCACGCAGTCTACCGGTGTGCCGTCGACCGCATACGCAAGCTTTGCGCCGGGGATCTCCCGCGGGACGGCGCGCAGCGGCGATGTGAGCGTCATCGCCTTCGATACCGCGCTTCTTTGCCTGTCCGGCGCGATCATCCAGATCGTATGGCGATTTTCGCACAAAGCCAGCAGTGTCCGGATGCCGTACGCATCGATGCCGTCGTCGTTGACCAAAAGGATCTTCATTCCATACTCCCCCACTATGATTTCATTATATTATAACAAAACCGGCTTCCCGTTGCAAGGACTTCACGCAGTAAAAACCCGCATCTCATATAGGTGCTGCAGCGCACGCAATCATCTTCACTCTTTTTTTCAAAACAGGGCTTGACAAATCCGGATTCCCTTGCTATAATATCCAATACCATCGCGGGGTGGAGCAGTCGGTAGCTCGTCGGGCTCATAACCCGGAGGCCGCAGGTTCAAGTCCTGCCCCCGCAACCAAAAAAGTGCCCTAATTTAGGGCATTTTTCCTTTTTGGCTCTTTCGCGAGACGTCATTTTTTGGGTTTTGACGACACTTTGACGACACTTTGACGACACCAGCTTTTTGGAATCGTCGTTCAGTGCCCCTTCTTTTCACCGTTTTATGCATAAAAATGGCGGCAGATCGAGTTTCGATCTCCGCCATATTTGAAGCATTCTATTCTTTATTTGACCTAATAAGAAATATGATATTTCCTAGTTCTCTATCATTGTTTTGCTGATAAAGCTCAAAAATGGATTTCCTTGCCATTATAGTATCTACAGCTCCTTCCTCAGTCTCTTCACTTCCGCGTTCAGTTCCATCTGGCGGTTCAGTTGCTTTTCCTTGCGAATCTTAGCTTCGAGCGCGGCGATCTTCTTTTCGATGTCGGCGCGTTGTTTGGTGCGCTCCACCGTTTCCTGCAGCGTGTCGCCGGTTTGCGTAATCAGCGCCGTGCCCGCGATCTGTCGGACGAGATTTTCATAGACGGCGTCGGTGGACAATCCTTCGATCCGCAGCGATACATTCGTTTCTTTCAGCCAGTCCGTATGATAATACCCGCTCACCTTGAAGGCGTTGGTTCCGGACTGCGCCGCTTCCTTATAGCCGATCCATGCCTGCACCTTCCCGTCGAATGACAGCAGAAATAGGATATGATATGGGATCACCTGATCCATTTGCCTGAGAACCGATTCATCCAGAGACGGCCCGTTGAGCTGTATTTCAAAGACTTCCAGTTCCTTGACGGCGTCACCCTCCGCAAGGTTCATCGTTGTCGCCGCGATCTTGTTGCGCCACCAGATGGTGCGGATCTGCTCGACGAACACACGCTTGACGGCAGGCGTCACCGGCAGATTCTCATAGAACTTCTGCTTTGGAATACGCTTATTGAATTCAGTTGGGGCAGGCAGATTCAGCATCGTTTCTCCTTTATCGTACCACAAGGAAGCAAATCAGCTCGAAGTCGTCCAAGCCCGAAATCTTCGACACCAGTGCGGACGTGCCGCCTGCGGAGAATAAGCTGTCAATATCGCTCTCCTCCTTGACGTCGATGATCGAATTGATCGCGTCGTTCAGCAGCAGCGAAATCTCCTTCATGTCGCGCCCGTCGTTCGTTTCCGCGTTGAACGCTCTGCAAAGCGTCACATCCGGCTCCTTCTTTCCTCTACACAAATAACGGAATGTGTCGAGCAACGTCTTGGGATCGAGGTAGTCGCAGACGATCTCGCCGTCGTTGGCGATATACACCATGTAGAACGGATGGATGCGGTTCTTGTGATCCACATTCACGCCCTGATTGCGGTTCTTCAGGACGAAGACGATGCCGGCAGGAGTTTCATTCGTTGCACCGACAACCGCGTGCAGCCCGTTTGGCGCATGTTCGATAATGTCGCCATGCGTTTTCATGTACTCAAGCAGATCAAGGCGGAACTCATTG
>CAMORL010000011.1 GCA_946623765.1 uncultured Clostridia bacterium | reverse complement strand
AGAACGGCAAGAAGTACTTCTCCGTGGCATCCGGCGGCGGCACGGGCAGAACGCTTCATCCGGACAACATGGCGGCAGGTCCCGCTTCCTACGGCATGACCGACACCATGGGCAGAATGCACAGCGATGCGCAGTTCGCGGGCTCCAGCTCCGTTCCGGCGCACGTCGAGATGATGGGTCTCATCGGCATGGGCAACAACCCGATGGTCGGCGCAACGGTTGCAGTTGCGGTTGCGATCGCGGAAAGCCTGAAATAATCAAAACATGGGAGGGCTTCAATGCCCTCCTTTTCCATTTTGGAGGGATATATGCAGCATCGATTCGGTCCCGGTCCGCTTCTGAATGCGGACGGCAATCTTTCCGAGCCCGGTTATGCGACGGCGCTTCTGAAAACATACGATCGCAAAGCAATCAAAGCATCAAAACTGCGCATAAAGGAATGGGACTACTATCTCATCACAAACGACCGATGGGGCGTTGCGCTGACGATCGACGACAACGGCTATATGGGGCTTTTGTCGGCTTCCGTACTGGACTTTGAAAACGCGACGGAAACGACCGTTTCGCCGATGTTCTGGCTGCCGATGGGGAAAACCGGGTTTCCGGCTTCCTCAGCCCGGGGAGACGTGCGTAAAACGCTGAAAAACGCTTCCGGCGCTTATGTGCACACGGAGGAGGGGAGACGCCTGACGTTCTCGATCGACCGCTTCCGCGACGGCAAGCCGTTTCAATGCGATATCCTGCTGACCGAGGAGCCGAAGGACTCCATGGTCATCGCAACGCCGTTTGAAAAGAAGGGACATTTCTATTACAATCAAAAGATCGTCGGTATGCGCGCGTCGGGATGGTTTTCGGTCGGCAGCGATCGGATCGACCTCGATTCGAAAGATACCTTCGGACTGCTTGATTGGGGCAGAGGCGTATGGACCTACAAAAACACGTGGTACTGGAGCGCGGCGCAGGGCGAGATCGACGGACATGTATTCGGATTCAATCTCGGATACGGATTCGGAAACACGAGCGCGGCAAGCGAGAACATGCTCTTTTACGACGGGGCAGCGCATAAGCTCGGACGCGTGGATTTCGGGATTCCCAAAAGCGCGGACGGAACGGACGATCTGCTGTCGACGTGGCATTTTACCGACGACGAGGGACGTGTCGATCTTCTGTTTACGCCGATTCTCGATCGCGCGTCCAAAACCGACGTGAAGATCATCTGTTCCGATCAGCATCAGGTGTTCGGCAGATTTTCCGGCACGGTGAAGCTCAACGACGGAACGACTGTCACGCTTTCGGACTTTACCGGCTTTGCCGAAAAGGTCTTCAACAAGTGGTAAGCGCTGCGTGATGCACAGCGAATCCTCCTCTTCACATACAATGAAGGGGAGGATTTTTATATGAAAGCATCGGATTTTACAACGTATCTCAACGAACAGGTTAAGAATCACAGCATCTACGTCTGGGGCGCTCAGGGACAGAAAAAGCCTACGATCACACGGGAGTGGATTCGCAGGCGTGAAAAGACGAAACGCAACGCGGACCGCGCGATCGCGCATTGGGAAAAAGAGGTACGTCTCGGCTACGGCGACGTGCTGCGCGCATTCGACTGCTCCGGGCTCGGCTGCTACTATTTTCTGAAGCATGACATGATCGATCACGATCTCAACGCCGACGGTCTCAGAAAGCTCTCCGAAAGAATCGACCGCAGCGAAGTGCGAGAAGGCGACATGGCGTTTCGGATGAGCGGCGGACGTGCGGTGCATGTTGGCTACGCGATTGACCGCGACCGTGTCATCGAAGCGAAGGGCAGGGACGTCGGCGTCGTGGAAAGCCGAATCTCCGGCTGGGACTGTTTCGGTCGTCCGCCTTTCTGGTCGTCGCGGGAACTTCGTCTGACGCATCCCTACATGCGCGGCGGTGACGTTCGCGAATTGCAGATCGCGCTGAAGGACAAAGGCTTCGATCCGGGACAGACTGACGGCGTTTTCGGTAAAAAAACGGAACGCGCCGTGAAGCGGTTCCAAAGATCGTGCGGATTGAAAGCGGACGGGATCGCAGGCAAAAATACCTGCTTCGCGCTCGGAATCCCCTTTGTCGTTTAGTCGTCTCTGCTGCAGCGGAACAGACGGAAGAACCATCCGCCGCGCCTGGGCGGTTCGGTGGGAAGCGGAATTGCAGACGGAACGGGGGAGGGCACAGAAGACGGCGTCGGTTCGGCGGTTTCCTCAACGACACGGAAGGTCGGCGCGAGCGTCGGCTCCGGCGTCGGCGGATAGGTATATTCGTCGACGATCAGCGTGCCCTTGAACACGGTCTTTCCGTCCGTTTCGACGGTTACGGTTCCCGCCGGTTCGCCGACGGGCGTGCGGAAGGAGTCGACGGTATAGCGCAGGTTTTCTTCGGGAAACGGATCCTTCAGGAACCCGTCGGCAATCCAGCGCGGCATCGTCAGCGTGTCGGTCGTGTCCCATTCGATCCGGTAAAGCGCTTCGGTTGCCAGAGATTCGCTCGGATCCGGGAACGCGACATAGCTTTGCGGCAGGCTCCGTTCGATCAGGTCGTTGACGTCGACCGTCACGGTATCGTGCTCAAATGCGTACTCGAAGAGGTCGATCGCGTCGTAAAAACGCTGCGCGGAATACTTGTCGCGCGCGCGTCCTTTTGCGCTGTCCGGCGCGGTTTCGCCGTGCAGCAGCACCAGAAGATAGGTGGTGTCGTTCTTTCTGGCTGCGGCGACGAGACACTTGCCCGCAAGATGCGTGCTGCCGGTTTTGATCCCGATCGCATTGTCGTAAAGACAGGAATACGGCTTGTAGGATTCCGCGGTTTCATCGCGCAGAAGACGGTTTGCGCTGCGCAGAACGATTTTGCGTCCTTCGAGAGAATGCACGGTGTATTCGGGTGTTGAGACGATCTCGCGGAAGGTCTCGTTTTCCATCGCGTATGCGGCGATTTTCGCAAGATCGCGCGCGGTCGTATAATGATCGCCGTTGTGAAGCCCGTGCGGGTTTTTATAATGCGTATCGCGCATGCCGAGCGATTCCGCTTTTTTGTTCATCAGCTCGGCAAACCCGTCGATGCTGCCGCCGATATGTTCCGCGATCGCGATCGCCGCGTCGTTGCCGGAGGGAAGCATCAGCCCGTACAGAAGGTCGATCATGCGCCAGGTTTCGCCGGGCTGGATTCCCATCTTGGAATTCTTTTCGGACAGATTCACGGCGCGTTTGCTGACCGAAACGATCTCTTCCGGGTCGGATTGCTCGAGCGCAATGATGCAGGTCATGATTTTTGTCGTGCTCGCCGGATAGCGTTTCTTGTCCGCATTGCGTTCAAGGCCGAGGATCGCGTGCTCGGGATCGTCGAGATTCGCCAAAAATACAGTGTCCTCCGCGAGTGACCTGAGATCGAATTCTGTCGATTCGGAGGATTCGGCGATTCCCCGGAACGGAAGGAGCAAAAGACTCAGGAACAGGCAGAGGACGGTTTTTTTCATAGGATACTCTCCTCAGCGGCGTATGTCGCTTTGTCCGTTTTGCATTGCGCGCTGTCTTGCGCGGCGGCGTGCGGCTGCGCGCTTGCGGCGCTTTGCTTCTGCGCGCAGATAGAGTACAAACAGCACCACGCAGATGAGCAGCAGCACAAAGACGATGACGAGCACGATCGGGATCCACTGGATCTCTTTCGGCAGACCGCAGCTTCCGGTCGCTTCGCCGATCGGCGTGCCGTCGTCCGTCGGATTGACGCTCGTCGAATTCGGACCGCCGATCAGACTGCCCTGCACGGCGCCGTCGGAGGACGGGGCGGGTGCGATCTGGGTCTGTGCGGTACCCTCCTTGATGCTGCGCGACGCGAGCAGATTTGCGCTTAAAATGGTCTTGTCCTTATAGCGGTAGATGACGCTGCCGATGACCGTGCCTTCACTGATCGGCGCATAGACGTTCGTAAAGGTCGGGAGCGCCTCGATTTCAATATCGGTAGGATTTGCATTCGGATCCGGCTGAAGAACGGAAACGCTCATGTCGGTGGACAGATCCGCATTCGCGGTCAGAACGCCGCCGTTGGAATCCTCGGGGGAAGCATTGTTGATCTGTACGTCAAAGGTCAGAGGCATGCCGTGGTTTGCAAGTTCGCCGACGGTAACGGAATGCATCATATCGGCGAATGCATAGTCAAACATCGCAGCGGCATCGTTGAACCGCCTGATGTTGTATTTATCCTTCTGCTGGTCGGTCCATCCGTCGTTGTAATCGGGATCGCCGAGCGTTCCGCCGTAAAGCACCGCGATCAGCGTAACGCCGTCGCGCTCTGCAGCCGCGATGAGGCATTTGCCCGCCTTCGCGGTGTCGCCGGTCTTGACGCCGATCGCGTCCGGATAGAGACAGGATGCCGGATTCGTGAGCGTTTCGGTGACCGGTGCGTCGATAATCATACGGTTTGAATTGACGAGCGGCAGCGCGCGGGGACCGGAAGACGCGGTATACTTTCCGGTTCCGACGATCTTGCGGAAATCGCTGCTCTTTTCGCTGGTGTTCAGCGCGTACGCGGTGAGAATCGCCATGTCGCGCACGGTCGTATAGTGGTTGTCGTTCTGCTTGCCGTGCACGGTCACGAAATGCGAATGCGTCATGCCGAGCTCGCTTGCCTTCTGATTCATCAGTTCGGCATACGCTTCGGTGCTGCCCGCAATGTGTTCCGCAATCGCGATTGCCGCGTCGTTGCCGGACGGCAGCATCATGCCGTACAGAAGGTCTTCAAGGGTATACTGATCGCCTTCCTGAAGTCCCATGAGCGAATTGCCGCGTCCGAAATTCACCGCGTTGTGCGAAACGGTCACCATATCCTTGAGATTGCCGCGCTCGAGCGCAATGATGCAGGTCAGGATCTTCGTCGTGCTCGCAGGGTAGACCTGCTTGTCCGCGTCCTGCTCGATGCCGCGATAGGATTTCGTCGGCGAATCCGCATTGACAAGGATAAAGTACGGTTCATAGACGGAACTCAGGGAAAAAGAATCTGCGCCTGCTTCGGAGACCGGCAGAAAGAAAAGGGAACCGAAGAACAAAAGCGCAGAAAAAACAAGGGACAGTATTCTTTTCATAATATCATAAACCTTTCGGAAACATTCGTGTCTGATAACAGTTTAATGACAATCACCGGGATTGTCAATGCATAAAACTGTTGAAAAATTGTGAATAATACGCGGTCAAAGATTGTTCAAAAACAGGAGTTCGGCGTCCATCGAATCGTCGGTCAGCGTTATAAGCGCAATACTCGGACCTTTGGAGCTTCTCGGACGCGAGAGGCTTCCGGGATTCAGCATCAGAAGCCCGTCGTACGTTTCGATCGATGCGACATGCGAGTGCCCGAACAGCACCGCGTCCGCGTTTTCCTGCTTTGCGGCATAGTAAAGATGCTGTCTGCCGAATACCGTATGTCCGTGCAGCAGCAGAATACGCTTCTTGTGCCATTCTACGGTATAGGTGAGCGGAGAGGCGGAGAAGGGATCGCAGTTTCCGGCAACGGAAACAAACCCGCAGTTCAGAATCTGCGCGATCTCCGGCGCGTCCTCGGCATGATCGCCGAGATGCCACAGCGCGTCGACCGGACCCAGCGCTTTCAGAAAGCCGCGGATGTTTTCTGTCGATCCGTGGGAGTCAGATACGACCGCGATTCTCGACATCGAGCGCCTCCCTGAGCAGATTCAGCGCACGGCGGCGGTGGCTGACCGAATTCTTTTCCTCAGCGGACAACTCCGCAAAGCTCTTTTGAAACGGCGCATAATAGAAGAACGGATCGTAGCCGAAGCCGTTTTCGCCTCTGGATTCAAGCAGAATCGTGCCTTCGACTTCACCCTGCACGACGATCGGGGCCATGTTCCTTCTCGCGAGCGCGATGCAGCAGCAGAAACGCGCGGTGCGTTTATCCTCCGGTACGCTTTGCATCAGCGAAACGAGCTTGGAATTGTTGGCGGCGTCGTTGTGAGCTTCGCCGGAAAAGCGTGCCGAATACACGCCCGGCGCCCCGTCCAGCGCGTCTGCGCAGAGACCGCTGTCGTCGGCAAGCACGGCATCGAACCGTTCGCCTGCATATGCAAGCGTTTCTTCCGCTTTTTTCAGCGCGTTCTCGCGGAACGTCGTTCCGTTCTCTTCGACTTCGAGTTCGATACCGGCTTCCCGCATGGTCAGGATCTCGGAAAAGTCGGATGCAAGGATCTCGCGGATCTCCTGCGCTTTGTGCGCGTTGTTGGTGGCAAGCAAAAGTTTCATACATCCTCCCGAACGCGGTATTGCGCAATCGCATCGAGCGACGGCGTCACATACAGCGTATGCTGATGAAAATAGTTGACAAATCCGGGTCTTGCGCCGGAGGGTTTCTTGACATAACGAACCTGCGTATAGTCCACAGGTACGTTTTCGGACGCGGATGCGCCGGAATAGTAGGCGGCAATCAGCGCGGCAAGCTGCAGGTCCTCGCGCGAAGGTTCATCGGTATGCAGAATGACGTGCGATGCAGGAACGCCCTTTGCATGCAGCCAGACGGCGTTTGGATCGGACGTGCGCAAAAGCCGTTCGTTCTGCAGGTTGTTCTTTCCGACGGACACAAGAACGCCGGACGGCGTGCGGAACTGCATCGGTTTGCTGTGCGATGCGGAGGGCGTTTTGCGCCGTTCCGTGTGCTCACGGATGTAGCGCTGACGGACAAGCTCGTCACGGATTTCCGAAAGCTCTTCGTGCGTGGTGCAGGCGGCGACATTCAGAAGCTGACCCTTCAGGTAGTCGAGCTCGGCATTCAGCGCATCCGTCTGCTCGAGCGCATAGGCGCGGGCGGCTTTGTTCTTGCGGTATCGCTTAAAGTAGCGCTGCGCGTTGTCCGGCGCATTCAGCTTCGGATCCAGCGGGATGTCGAGGGCGACCGGCGGAAATTCATAATAGTTCTGCACGGTGACGGAACTGCGTCCCGCGCCGGCGCTGCGGACGGTCAGCAACAGTTCGCCGAACAGCCTGTCACGCTCGATCTGATCTTCGCTTCCGATCGTTTTCATGCAGTCGCCGAGCTTTTTTTCGGTTCGTTTCGCCGCGTGTTCGAGAACGGTTTTCAACGCGGACCGTTCCTTTGTCAGAATCGCCTGTTCGTCGCGCCGACGGTAAAATGCGTCCTGCGCCTCGTTGATGCTCGCAAAGGACGTGAACGCGGCATTCTTCGGCTGAAACGGCAGGACGCCGTTTGCCAGAACGGAGGGGGAGAAGCGGCAGTCGCGGATCGCCGAGAACACGTCCGTGACCGCTTCGCCGATCTGCTCGGCGGGTGTGCCGTCCTTTACGATCTGTTCCGCGCAGAGCCTGGATACGCCGCTGTATGCGTCGATCAGCCAGCGCAGCGACGTTCTGCCGCCGTTCTGTTCGTCGATCTCCTCCGCGGTTGCGGAAAACGGATCGCGCTTTTCCGCTTCGGGCGGGTTCTCATACGGCATGTTCGGCAGCGCAATGCGCGCAGCGGTCTCGCCGATGCCGAAATGACGCATGCAGTCGATGATCCGGTTGTTTTCGTCGAGCAGAAAGATGTTTCCGTGACGTCCCATCAGCTCGATGACGAGCCGCAGCTGAACGTCGTCAAAAAACTCGTTGCGTCCCGCGAGCGAAAAGACCGCAATGCGATTGAGACCCGGCTGCGTGATCGATACGATACGGCAGCCGATGAGGTATTTCCGAAGCAGCATGCAAAATGCAGGCGCGGCGTCCGGATTCTCGAAATTCCTCGTCAGCGTCTGAATGCGTCCGTTTTCGGCGTGGATGCAAAGCATCAGCTTCACGCGTCCGGCGTGCGGCGTGTGAATCCCGAGAACGATGATATCCTTGTCCGGCTGCTGTACTTTGTCGATCTTGCCGCCGACCAGATACTGCAGTTCATGTATGCATGCATATAGAGTAAAACCGTCTGTAGCCATAATTGCTCCTGTTCCTTTCGTATTGTAAACGAGCCGAACACAATTTGCAAGGAAAAAGAAAAGCGTCCGATGATCGGACGCTATGTCATGCGAATACCGGGGTTCAGTTGTTAGCAGCTGCGCGCTTCTTTGCCAACTGTGCCTTTTTGCGATCTGCAGCGTTCTTGTGGATAACGCCCTTCGCGGCAGACTGGTCAACGGTCTTGACAGCCGCGAGATATGCCGTTTCAACAGCATTCTGATCGCCGGACTTCAGCGCTTCATCAAAACGACGGACGACAGTCTTGAGTTCGGACTTGTCCATGCGATTTCTGAGGTTTTCACCAACGGAAGTCTTCGCACGCTTCATAGCGGACTTGATGTTTGCCAAAGCATTTCACCCCCTGTAAGATTTGTCCGATCGATCACCCGATACGAACGGAGTACATTCTAACACAAAAGATCCTATAATGCAAGAATTATTTTTGCTTTTTTTCACCTTTTTTCAGAACATAGCGCAATCGAAGCGCGTTGCCGACGACCGTGACCGAGGAAAAGCTCATCGCGAGCGCGCCCATCCACGGTTCGATCAGCGCAGAAAGCGCAAACGGTACGCAGATCAGATTATAGAACAGCGCCCAAAAGAGGTTTTGCCGGATGACGCGGATCGTTTCTTTGGAGACGCGGAAAGCGTCGGTAATGTGCGAAACCTTTCCGCCGGTCAGAATCACGTCTGCGGATTCCACAGCGACGTCGGTTCCGTCGGATACCGCAAAGCCGAGATCCGCCTTTGCAAGCGCCGGCGCGTCATTCACGCCGTCGCCGACCATGGCAACCGTTTCGCCGTGTTCGCGCAGCGTGTCGATATAGGCGAGCTTGCCGTCCGGCAGCATTTCGGATTGCACATCGTCCGCGCCGAGTTCCTTTCCGATGCGTTCCGCCGTCGCTTTCCGGTCGCCGGACAAGAGCACCGTTTTCTTATGCAGCGCTTTCAGCGCAGAGAACAGGTCCCGGCTGTCGCTTCTCAGCGTGTCCGCAACCAGCACGTATCCCAGAAGTGTTTCGCCCTCGGAGAGGTAGAGGATCGAGGCGTCGGTCTCGGGCGGATCGATTTTCGCGCCGCAGGATTCGATGAACGTGCGGTTGCCGAACGATAGCGTTTTGCCGTCGACCGATGCGCGTGCGCCGAGACCGGAAACGGCAGTGTAGTCCGAGGAGGGCAGAAGCGCGATACCGCGCTCCTTTGCGGCGTTCAGAACGGCTTTTGCAAGCACGTGCTCACTCTGCTGTTCGGCGGAAGCGAAGAGCTGCAGAAAACGAGCTTCGTCCATTCCGATCGGATAGACGCCGGTGACGACCGGCTTGCCTTCGGTGACGGTTCCGGTCTTGTCGAACGCGATCGTCGTGACGCCGTTCAGCGTTTCCAATGCAGCGCCGCTCTTGAAGAGCACGCCGTATTTTGCCGCCTGTCCGGTTCCGACCATAATGGCGGTCGGCGTCGCAAGACCCATCGCGCAGGGGCAGGCAATGACGAGCACCGATACCGCGACGCGGACGGCCTTTTCGACGTCGCGCGTTGCGAGAAGCCATACGATCGCGCCGACGACCGCAATGCCGATGATCGCCGGAACGAACCAGCGGCTGATCTTGTCCGCAAGACGCGCGATCGGCGCTTTTTCGTTCTGCGCTTCTTCAACCATCCGGATCATCTGTCCGAGTCCCGTTTCTTCGCCGACGCCGGTCACCTCAAAGACGAACGCGGTTCCCTCGGCAATGCTTCCGCAGGCAACCGGATCGCCGGTCTTTTTGTCGACGGGAAGGCTTTCGCCGGTCAGCATGGATTCGTTGACCGAAGCGTGCGCGTCCAAAAGCGTTCCGTCCGCGGGCAGACGCTCGCCGGGATGCACGAGAACACGGTCTTTCAGTAAAAGCTCCGCGGTAGGGATGACCTTGGTCGAACCGTCCTTTGAAACGACCGTCGCCGTCTCGGGCTTCAGCGCTTCCAGCTCCTCGATCGCGCGTGTCGTCCGCGCCATGCACAGACTTTCGAAATACTTGCCGAGCGTGACGAGCGTCAGGATCATGCCTGCGCTTTCATAATACAGCATATCATGCGTATGACCGAACAGATAACGCACCGTAACATATAAGGAATAGAGAACCGCGGTGCCGACGCCGACGGCGATCAGCGTGTCCATGCTCGCGCCGCCCGAAAACAGCGCTTTGAAACCGCGGATAAAGAATCCCCGTCCGATGACGAGAATGGGTACGGTCAGCGCAAGCTGCACGAGCGCGTATTGAATCGAGTGCATCGGAAGCCATGCGGGAAGCGGCATATGAAATACCATCGGTCCCATGGCGAGCACGATCAGCGGGATCGCAAAGATCGCGGACAGGATGAGACGGACAAGCTGCTGCTTCTGTTCGTTCTTTTTTTGCTGCGCGGCGGTCTTGCGCATCTCGGCTTCATAAGGCTCGATGGTAAAGCCGATGCGTTCAACGGCGGAGATGATAGCGGGTTCATCGAACGATTCGCCGCGGACCGTCAGCTTTTCGGTGAGAAGGTTTACCTGTGCGCTGTCGACACAGGACAGCTTTTTTGTGACGCGTTCTACGGAAGCGGCACAGGCGGCGCAATGCATGCCGCCGATTTTGAATGTTTTGATCATACCTTGAGTATACTCAAAAGAAAAAGTGTTTGCAAGTGCTAACTGAACGATTTTATCGCGTTTCCGACGTTTTTTTCGGTCCGCGTCACAGAAGTTCACAACTTCGTTGCATTTCCCCGATTGACATAACGGGGAGCGGTCACTATAATAGGGGACGATGGTTAGCACTCGAAAGTGATGAGTGCTAAAAGATTCACAGGAGGTTATGATTTATGTTAAAGCCGTTGTTCGATCGTGTTGTGATCAAAAACATCGAAACGGAAGAAGTCACCAAGGGCGGGATTCTTCTGACGAGCGCAGCCAAGGAAAAGCCGCAGATGGCGGAAGTTCTTGCGGTCGGTCCCGGCGCAAAGGACGTTGAAATGGTCCTGAAGGTCGGCGATAAGGTCGTTTATCAGAAGTATGCCGGAACAGAAGTCAAAGTAGACGGGCAGGAACTGATCGTCATCAAGCAGAGCGACGTTCTTGCGATTGTTGAGTAATAGGAGGTTTTCAATATGGCAAAGCAATTGAAATACGGCGAGGACGCCAGAAAAGCATTGGAAAGCGGACTGAATCAGCTTGCCGATACCGTTAAGATCACGCTCGGACCGAAGGGCAGAAACGTTGTTCTCGAGAAGAAGTTCGGCGCGCCGCTCATCACGAACGACGGCGTAACGATTGCGAAAGAGATCGAGCTTGAAGATCCGTTCGAAAACATGGGCGCACAGCTTGTCAAGGAAGTCGCAACGAAGACGAACGACGTCGCGGGCGACGGAACGACGACGGCGACGCTGCTGGCACAGGCGATCGTTCGCGAAGGTCTTCGCAACGTTGCGGCAGGCGCAAACCCGATGGTCGTGCGGCGCGGCATCGAAGCGGCGGTCAACGAAGCGGTTGCAGGGCTGAAGGAACTCTCCGTTCCGGTCGGCAACAAGCACGCAATCGAGCAGGTCGCGGCGATCTCCGCAGGTGACGAGACGGTCGGCACGATGATCGCGGACGCCATGGAAAAGGTCGGCAACGACGGCGTCATCACGATCGAAGAGAGCAAGACCATGAAGACCGAGCTGAATATCGTGGAAGGCATGCAGTTCGACCGCGGCTACTGCTCCGCATATATGGCGACCGATACCGACAAGATGGAAGCGGTGCTCGACAATCCGTACATCCTGATCACCGAAAAGAAGATCAGCAACATTCAGGAGATCCTTCCGGTACTCGAACAGATCGCGCAGGCGGGCAGAAAGCTGCTCATCATCGCAGAGGACGTTGAAGGCGAAGCGCTTGCGACGCTGGTCATCAACAAGCTCCGCGGCACGTTCACCTGTGTTGCGGTCAAAGCGCCGGGCTTCGGCGACAGACGCAAGGCGATGCTGCAGGATATCGCGATCCTGACCGGCGGTCAGGTCGTATCCGACGAGCTCGGCATGGATCTTAAGGAGACCACGCTCGACATGCTGGGTTCCGCAAAGCAGGTCAAGGTCGATAAGGAAAAGACCGTCATCGTGGAAGGCGCAGGCGATCCTTCCGAGATTGCGGCTCGCGTAAAGTCCATCCGCGCACAGATCGAGGAGACCACCTCCGATTACGATAAGGAAAAGCTGCAGGAGCGTCTTGCAAAGCTCGCAGGCGGCGTTGCGGTCATCGCGGTCGGCGCGGCAACCGAGGTCGAAATGAAGGATTCGAAGCTCCGCATGGAGGATGCGCTGAACGCAACCCGTGCGGCGGTTGAAGAGGGCATCGTCCCGGGCGGCGGCGTCGCGCTGCTGTCCGTTGCAGATCGCGTCAAAGCGCTTGCCGAAAAGGAAACCGGCGATAAGAAGACCGGTGTTCAGATCGTTCTGCGTGCGCTCGAAGAGCCGATCCGTCAGATCGCCAAGAATGCGGGCGTCGAAGGCTCGGTCATCATCGAGAACATCCGCCGCGAAGGCAAGGTCGGCTACGGCTACGACGCGGCAACCGATACCTACGGCATGATGGACGAAAAGGGAATCGTCGACCCGACCAAGGTCACGCGTTCCGCACTGCAGAACGCTGCGTCCGTCGCAGCGATGGTGCTCACCACCGAGAGCATCGTTGCGGACATTCCGAAGCCTGAACCCGCAGCACCCGATATGGGCGGCGCAGGCATGGGCGGCATGTATTGATCCAAAGAATAAATGAAAAGGGGAGTCTTCGGACTCCCTGTTTTCATACATGCGCTTTCACTTGCAATTTGCAGAAAAACACGCTATACTGAATTATCATATATTCGGAATGGATAGGAACTATGAAGCGTTTTCTGACAACCGGAACGATTCTGCTGCTTTCGATCCTGCTGCTGTTTGCAGGGTCTTATTCGGCTGCGGACGAAGTTCTGTTCGGAGACGTGGACGGCGACGGTGAAATCACCGCGCTGGACGCCAGCTGCATCACGCGGCATCTGACCGGGTTCAAACGCCTGGACGCCGCGGGGATCTCGCGCGCGGATGTGGACGGCGACGGCGCAATCACCGAGCGCGATGCTTCCGCGATTCTGAGCATGTTTACGGCGTCGGACTATCTCGTTCCCGCTACGAAATCCTTTTCCATGCTGGTTACCGCCGACATGCGCGGTTTTGCGTGGGACCCTTCCGATACCGACGAAAACCGCACAAGCACCGTGATGAACGTCGCCGCATGCACGATGAAGCTCAGGGAGGAAGATCCGAACCTGCTTCTGATTGACGCGGGCGGCTCGCTGCTCGGCAGTTCGATTTCGGACGATTACGCAAGCAGAACCGATCGCATGTACGGTCCCGTCGCCGCGCTCTTTGTCAAAATGCAGTACAGCGCCGTCGTTCTCGGAGACGAGGCGATGTCATATCCGTCTCAATCCGTCCGCAAAGAAGTCAATGAGCTGCTGCTGAAGAAAATCCCCGTGATCGGCGCAAACCTTCGCAAGGCGGATCCGACGGTATTCGATCCGAGCGACGTTCTCTGGAACGATCTTGTTCCGTATATCATCACGGAGATTCCGCAGGGGGAGGAGCAGGAGCCGATGCGGATCGCGATCATCGGCATGACACAGCCGGATCTCTGCCCGTCCGACGACGAAGTGCTTCCTGCAAGTCCGATCGAGGTCTATGCAAAGCTGAGAAAACAGCTCAAAAACCAGGTCGATTATACGGTCCTGTTCTATCACGGAAACATCGAATCCGACGCGCTCGGACAGGGCGCGTATGCGCTGCGCGATTTCATCAAAAAAACCGACAGCATCGATCTTGTCGTCGCTTCGCACAACGGCGTCGACAGCACGCGCTCCGAACGGAACGCCTCGGGACATGAGATTCCGATCATATCCCTGAAAGGCGGGGCGGATACGGTGACGAAGATTTCGGTCTCGATGCGCAGCGAAGGATTGCCGGCGGTGCTCGTCAAGCCGATCGAAACGAAAAACTATGTACCGGACGACAACATCAAAAAAGTCGTGAAACCTTATGTCAACGCGCTTTCCGGCTTGATGGACGGCGTCGTCTGCCACGTAGAGGGAGAGATAGACGCGTTCGAAGCGGACTCGCTCGGACCGACCGACAGCATGGAAATCACGCACGAGATGCAGATTTTCGCGGCGAGCAGCTATATCCGGAATAACGGGCTCGACATGCCGCCGCAAATCATATCGATCGCCTATCCGTATGTCAAAGTCGGCGGCTATCGCGAAGGTCCGCTGCGCTACCGCGAACTGTACGGATTGAAACCGGAGACGCCGCAGTACAGATTGATCATGGTTCGCGGCAGCGAACTGAAAAACTGGCTGGCGGCGTATACCGGAAAGATCATGGACGGACAGGAAATCTATTCGCTGTACGGGTTGTCCTATCTGCTGAACAGCCTGAATCCCGATACGCCGCTCGGATTTTTGGAGCACAGCTCGGGGATTGCCGTGGAAGATGACGAAGTGTTTACGGTGATCATCGGTGAAAAACCCGAGGAAGATTCGATCCTGCGCCCATATCTGGACGAAGCGTGGATGCCGTATGCAGACCGCGTGATCGAAAACGTAACGCTGCCGGAGCCGAACAGCTTCGAACCGATCAAGGACAATCCGGTTGCCGATGCATTGATCGCCTATTTTGAAAGCGTCGGCATCGTAAAGATCCGTCATCAATACAGTTGGATTCTGATCTGACCTTTTGCAAAGCAAAGCCGCGTTCATTCGCGGCTTTTTGCATGCAGATCGCCGCACGCTGCATATACTGGATCATGAAACGATACCGAAAAATCATGGGACGTATTACGAAAACGGCGGAGCTTCCGGACGATCTCAATCCGCATCTCTTTTTTGTGCAATGGCTCGGCGGTACCGAATGTGTGATCGAACAGCATCGCGGCATTCTCGACTTTGCCATGCAGCGGATCCGGTTTATGACGGAACAGGGAGAGCTTTCGGTCGAAGGGGAAGACCTTGTGCTTGAAGTCATGACCGCATCGCGCGCGAAGGTGTCCGGCTCGATCCGCTCTGTTCGGCTTGAGGCAAAAAGTTGATGTGGCAATTTTGGAAAGGATATGTTATAATCCAAATTGAGGGATTATACGCTGCTCGTTTGATCGCAAGGCTCACGGAGAACGGATTCCGCGTATATGCGCTGCAAAGATTGGACGAAACCTCGCTTCGCTGCACGGTCTCCGTAAAGTGCTTTTTTGCAATCAGAACGCTGCGAAAAGGGCTGCATGTGAGGATCCGCATACTGTCGCGCGGAGGGCTTCCGTTTCTTGCGAAGCGTTTGTTCCGCCGTCCGGTGCTTTGGATCGGGACAGCGGCCATGCTGATTCTGCTGTCCGTGCTGTCCTCCCGCATTTGGGTGATCCGCATCGGCAAAACGGAGCGCGTCGATCCGGATGAGATCCGTTCGCTTCTTGCAGAACGCGGGATTCGTCCCGGCGCGTTTCTGGAAGGACCGATCCTGATTACCGCCGCAAACGATCTTTCGGCGCAGATCCGGGACGCCGCTTGGATCGGACTCGACCGCGAGGGCGTGATGCTGAAAGTCAATGTGGTCGAAGCGCTGCCTGTATCCCCGAAAAAGACGGTGCGCGTTCCGTCCGACGTCGTTGCACAAAAGGACGGCATCGTCACATCGATCGACGTGATGCGCGGACAGGCGCGCATAAAACCGGGCGATCGGGTAAAGGCGGGGGACGTGCTGATCTCCGGAACGGTCGATTACAAGGGAGAACGGTACGAGACGAACGCCGACGGAACCGTGCGCGGCTCGGTCTTTTACGAAAGCGAAGCCGCCGTTTCAGACACGGTCACGGAATCCTTCGAGACGGATACGGTCGAAACGGTTCGTGTGATCCGCATCGGTCCGTGGGAGATCGTTCGGCAGAAGCCGTCGTTTTCGCATTACCGGCTGATTCGGACGACGTCGAGGCTGACGTCCGATCTGTTGCCGATCGTGCTCGAAACATACGAAGCCCGCGAAATCGACTTTCGGGAACGAACGCTCGACGAGGAGGAAGCGGCGCAAAACGCGCTTGCGACCGCGCGGGAATCTGCGCTTTCGGCGGTCCCGAAAGACGCAGCAGTCATTAACATTTACGGGACGATCCGAACGAAGAACGGAAAACGATTTGCGTTTGTGATCGTAACCGCAGAAGAAACCATCGGAAAAACGGAGGAAGACCCGCATGACGGATGAACAGGGCAAATCGGTTGCCCGTATCGAATTGGAATCGATGGACGACTCCATCGGTCTGTTCGGCGTATTTGATGAAAACCTGAACGTATTCGAAGAGGAGATCGGAGTTCGGATCCGGATCCGCTCCGACGGCATTGCCATCGAGGGCGACGACGAACAGGTCGGTCTTTGCAAAACGATCCTCGAAAAGCTGCTGGACATGCAGCGCAAAGGCGAGCCGATCAACCGCGGACGAATCCGCTATGCGATCGACATCGCAAAGGACGGCAATGCCGATATGATCAAGGAGATCATGGGCGACGTCGTTGCGCTGACAAGCCGCGGCAAACAGATCAAATGCAAGACGCTCGGACAAAAGAAATATATTCAGGCGCTGAAAACGCATGAACTCGTATTCGGCGTCGGTCCGGCGGGTACGGGCAAAACGTACCTTGCCGTCGCGATGGCGGTCGTTGCGTTCAAAAACAAAGAAGTCGAGCGCATCATTCTGACGCGACCGGCGGTGGAAGCCGGCGAGAAGCTCGGATTTTTGCCGGGTGATCTTCAGAACAAGGTCGATCCGTATCTCCGCCCGCTGTACGATGCGCTGCAGGAGTTTTTCGGGCTTGAGACCTACAAGCAGCTTATGGAGCGCGGAGCGATCGAAGTTGCGCCGCTTGCGTACATGCGCGGACGCACGCTGAACAACGCGTTCATCATCCTCGACGAGGCGCAGAACTGCTCGATCGAGCAGATGAAAATGTTTCTGACCCGCTTCGGCGAGGGCAGCCGCATCGTCGTCACCGGCGACGTGACGCAGATCGATCTCCCGAAAGAGAAAATGAGCGGGCTTGTTCACGCGATCCGTGTACTCGACGGTGTGGAGGGCATCTCCGTCGTTAAACTGACGCACAAGGATGTCGTCCGGCACGAGCTCGTACAGAGGATTATTCAGGCGTATGAACGCCACGAGAACGCCAGGGCAAAGGAGCGCGCAAATGATTGACGTCTTTTCGGAAACCGTCACCATCACCGAGGAAGAACGGACAGGCATTGTCCAGGCGGCGGAAGCTGCGCTGGATTCCGAGGGACGCGACGGGGATCTGACGATTCTCATCGACACGCCGGAACGGATTCAGACGCTGAACCGAGAGTTCCGTCATGTCGACGCCGTAACGGACGTGCTGACGTTTCCGGCATGGGAGGGCGAGATTTCGCTTTGCGCGGACGGGTATCTCGGCGACATCATGATCTGTTACGACCGCGCGGTCGAGCAGGCGGAAGCTTACGGACACTCCCTTTTGCGCGAACTTTCGTTTCTTGCGGTGCACGGCGTGCTGCATCTGCTCGGCTACGATCATATGACGGAAGCAGACGAGCGTGTGATGCGTGAAAAACAAACGACGATTTTGGACGGAATAGGAGTAACGAGATAATGGAACGTGAAATGCAGGAAAAACTGTTGAAACTCGCGACGGATGCGCGCGATCATTCGTATTCGCCGTATTCGCATTACAGCGTCGGAGCCGCGCTTCTCACGAAGAACGGGAAGATCTATCAGGGCTGCAACATTGAAAATGCATCGTTTACGCCGACGATCTGCGCGGAGCGCACGGCGTTCTTCAAGGCGATCTTTGACGGCGTGCGGGAGTTTGCCGCGATCGCGATCATCGGTTCCGGCGATTCGCCTGCGTTTCCGTGCGGCGTCTGCCGTCAAGTCATGTCGGAATTCTGCGACGGAGAGTTTGTTTTGATTGTTGCCAATCGCGACGGCAGCGAAGTCGTCGTCGAAACGCTCGATCAGATGATGCCGCACCGCTTCGGGCCGAAGGATCTGCTATGACGGGAACCGGATACAAGAGCGGCTTTTTCAGCATCGTCGGCTGTCCGAACGTCGGTAAATCCACGCTCATCAATCGCCTTGTCGGGCAGAAGATCGCGATCGTGACCGACCGCGCACAAACGACACGCAACCGGATCACCGGCGTTCTGACGCGCAAGGATTATCAGATGATCTTTCTGGACACGCCGGGCATGACGCGTCCGAGAAACAAGCTCGGCGAGTTCATGCAAAAGACGGCAGAAGATGCGTCGAAGGATACCGAAGCGATTCTTTTTGTCGTGGACGCGCTGCAGGGCGTGCGCGAGCGCGACGCAGAAGTCATGCGGATCGTCAAGGGACAGCGTTCGCCGGTGATCGTGCTGATCAACAAATGCGACGCCGCAAGCGCGCTCAAAATGCAGGAGGCACGCGAAGCCGTCCGGGAGGCAGGCTTCGAAACGGTTCTTGCAATTTCCGCGCAGACGGGGGAGAACATCGACAAACTCGAAGAACTGCTCAAAGGCTATCTTACCGAGGGACCGCAGTATTATCCCGAGGATATGGTGACCGATCAGCCGGAGCGCGTGATCTGCGCCGAGATGATCCGCGAAAAAACGCTGGAGCTTTTGCGCGAGGAGATTCCGCACGGGATCGGCGTCGGCATCGACAAGATGCAGATGCGTCCGGACGGAAATCTGATGGACGTCTGGGCAACGATTTACTGTGAGCGCGAGAGCCACAAAGGGATCATCATCGGACGCGGCGGAAAGATGCTGAAGCGTATCGGTTCGGAGGCACGCAAGGATATCGAGTGGCTTTTGGACGTACAGGTCAATCTGCAGCTGTGGATCAAGGTTAAGGAGGACTGGCGCAACCGTCAGCAGATGCTGAACGAGCTCGGCTACCGCGACGATTGACAAGACGCATGCCGTTTCGCAAACCGGACATACTGTCCGTATGAAAGAGAAACAATCGGAAGAATGGGAACGCTTTACGCGCACGGGCAGGGTGGAGGATTATCTTGCCTATAAAAAGAAATGCCGACAGAGCTCACACAGGCCATCGTAACGGGATATACCGATTATAAGGACAACGACAGGATGCTGACGTTGTTTTCCGCGGAGCGCGGGCGGATCGACTGCAAAGCGCGCAACTGCCGGAAACCGACGTCTGCGCTGCTTTCGTGCGCACAGCCGTTCGTGTTCGGCGATTTTGAGCTGTTCAGCAGCAACGACCGCGTGACAGTGAATACCTGCGACGTGCGGGAGACGTTCTATCCGCTGCGCGAGGACGTCGACCGCTTTATGACGGCGTCCGTCTGCACACAGCTGTGCAATACGGTCATCGAGCATGAATCGCCGGATGAGCAGCTCTTTTCGCTGCTGTATCATTTGCTCTCGTTCCTTGCCTATTCGGATTCCGACCCGAACGATCTGCTGATCGCGTTTCTGCTGCATTATCTCGACCATGCGGGATATCGCCCTTCGCTGACGCGCTGCGCCGTTTGCAGACGGGATATCCGTGCGGACGCCGTGCTCTTTTATTCGGCGGAAGCGGGCGGCGTCGTGTGCGCCGCGTGTCCGCACGGCGGCAAACCGGTATCGAAACTCGCGCTGGAAGCGATGCGCAGGATCCTGCTTCTGTCGCACGACGAGCTCAATCGCGTCGTTCTGAAGCCGGCTCTCAGAGAAGAATTGTTCCCGCTTCTGAAAAAGTCCTGCGCGAATATGCTTGGAAGCGGCGACCGCGCCGTCGCGCTTCTCGACCAGATCGGATAAAAGAATATAAAATGCACAAAGATGCAAGATTTTTCTTGCATCATTGTTTATTTATGGTATAATAAATCGTTACTAAATATTTAGGAGGATACACATGTCTACAAAGTACGTCTACCTGTTCAGCGAAGGTAATGCGGAAATGCGCAACCTGCTCGGCGGCAAAGGCGCAAACCTTGCCGAAATGACCAACCTCGGTCTTCCGGTACCGCAGGGCTTTACGATTACGACCGAAGCCTGCACGCAGTATTATGAGGACGGCCGCACGATCAACGCCGAAATTCAGGCACAGATCATGGAATATATCGAGAAGATGGAAAAGATCACCGGCAAGAAGTTCGGCGATCTCGAGAATCCGCTCCTCGTTTCCGTTCGCTCCGGCGCTCGCGCATCCATGCCGGGCATGATGGACACGATCCTGAACCTCGGTCTCAATGAGCAGGTCGTTGAAGTCATCGCCAAGAAGTCCAACAATCCTCGTTGGGCATGGGACTGCTACAGAAGATTCATCCAGATGTTCTCCGACGTCGTTATGGAAGTCGGCAAGAAGTATTTCGAAGTTCTGATCGACCGCATGAAGGAGAAGAAGGGCGTCAAGCAGGACGTCGATCTGACCGCGGAAGATCTCAAGGAACTCGCAAATCAGTTCAAGGCAGAATATAAGTCCAAGATCGGCGAAGACTTCCCGTCCGACCCGAAAGTACAGCTCTTTGAGGCGATCAAAGCGGTCTTCCGTTCTTGGGACAACCCGCGCGCAAACGTCTATCGCCGCGACAACGACATCCCGTATTCCTGGGGTACCGCAGTCAACGTACAGTCCATGGCGTTCGGCAACATGGGCGACGATTGCGGCACCGGCGTCGCGTTCACGCGTGACCCGGCAACCGGTGAAAAGGGTCTGTTCGGCGAATTCCTGACCAACGCACAGGGCGAAGACGTCGTCGCAGGCGTCCGCACGCCGATGCACATCGCAGAGATGGAGCAGAAGTTCCCCGAAGCGTTTGCTCAGTTCACCGACGTCTGCAGAATTCTTGAAAGCCACTATCGCGATATGCAGGACATGGAGTTCACCGTCGAGCACGGCAAGCTGTACATGCTGCAGACCCGTAACGGCAAGCGCACCGCAAAGGCGGCTCTGAAGATCGCATGCGACCTCGTCGACGAGGGTATGCGCACCGAGCAGGAAGCGGTTGCGATGATCGATCCGAGAAACCTCGACACGCTGCTCC
>CAMORL010000010.1 GCA_946623765.1 uncultured Clostridia bacterium | reverse complement strand
AGGATTCGTCGTAATAATGCAGCTTCTCGACGCCGATGCGCTTTGCCTGACGCTCATGAATGCGGGCGACTGCGGGCACGACGTATTTTTTGACGCCTTCGCGGAAGCGTTCCACGTCGTCCTTGGTATAGTCATAGCGTCCGCGGGACAGATACGCGTACGGAATATAATTCTCATAGCCGATCAGCTGCGCCATTTCGGTGCGGGTCTTGACCATCTCGTCGTAGATATCGTCGAGCTGATCGGCGATGCCCGCGTACATCTCCGCCCACTTGCGGAACGCGCCTTCACGCACCTTGCGATCCGGATTCTGCATGAATTTCAAAAGCCCGTAGAAATTGCACGTCTCACCCATGTACTCGGTCGTGCAGCCCGCGGTGAGCTTGGAATACTTGCTCCGAAGCATCTGATCCTTGGTCATGCCGGGGATCAGGCGCTCGTCCGCCAGCTTGACCTGCGCGTCCGCCTGCGTAAAGACGATCTTGCCGAGCTCGGCTTCGAGTTCCTTGCGGAACGGATGGTTGACCATCGCCTTGAGCTGCCGCTCGTTGAGAACCATCGTCTTCGAAAGGTTCTGATCGTAGTACGTCTGCTCCGCATCGTAAAACTCGTCCTTCGTGTTCACGTCATGCCGGATATGAGAGATCGTGAACATCGTCGCGACCTTCTGCGAACGCTCATCCATGGCATAATACGCGTCGATCGCTTCCTGCGCGGTCTTTGCGTTCTCAAACGCTTCGACCAGCTTCAGACCGTCTTCGATGAACTTGTCGACGTCCACGCGTTCATAGGGCAGTTCCGAGAATTTCCACATAGCTTTTTCCTCCTGTTTTCTATGAAATCAGTATAGCACAGAGCGCACGTGCAGTGCAACACGTCAAAGCAAAATCATACAGATTCATCGGACTTTGCAGCGTGTTCTGCGTAAAGCAGAATATTCGTGATCTTCGGCAGATCTGCGTCAATGGAAGCTTGCAATTCGTGCAGCGTCTCCGTTTGAAACACATCGGGAATTCTGTCTTCCGGATACGCTTCGCCCCACTGCCCGTCGTCCCAAATCGTTTTCGGCGCTTCCCGGGAAAAGCGATAGATCCGCGTTCCGTCCGCAATCATGCACGTTACGGGAACGGAACCGTGTTCCTTTGTGTATTTCAGGAAATATACATGCAGCGCCCAGCGCATTTGCGTGTCCGGTGTCAACAGATAAAACGCTCGCTCCAGGACAGTCCCGGTTTCCCGGATGATCCGTTCATGAATCCACGGCGCATACAACAAGCCCGCATACAAAACGTTCCCGTATTGTTTCGCAGCATCCGTCCAGCAGGCTTCTTCCTGCTTCATCTTTTCAGCAAAGGCATTTACGGACAGCAGCTCATACTCCCGGTGCGGGCAGCGAAACCCGTACCATTTTCTGTACGGCATCGTTGCGTCGATCAAAGCCCATTTTTGCCCGTCCCGAACAGCGGCGCAGATGTGGTCCTGTGCGTCGCCGTAGCAATCCTTATGCACGTACGCATAAGCCGCTTCATATCCGAGATGGACCAATACCGAAACAATCAGATTGGAATAATCGCCGCATGTGCCGCATCGCATGGTCAATACGTCCAGATCGCTTCTTTGCAGCGGATAAAAAGGCGCGTTCAGTCTGCTGTATCCGACGTTTTTATCAAACCACAGCAAGAGCGACTTCGATACCGCCTCCGCACTGCCCGTGTCGTGTATCTGCGCTTTGATGAACGCCGCTATTCTGCTGTCTTCCGGATGAATATAGGACATTCTTCTCCGCCTGTTTCGATTCATTGCCTCCATCGTATCACGGTTTCCGTCACGGCGCAACAGAAAAGAGACCGTTTTCACGGTCTCTTTCGTGGTTACGCTCAGAACTTCAGCGAGTTGAACTTGACGCCCGGGCCCATCGTGGAGGAAACCACGAGGCTCTTGATGTAGGTGCCCTTTGCCGCTGCCGGCTTTGCCTTGACGATGGCATCCATCAGGGTGTTGAGGTTCTCTTCGAGCTTATCGACGCCGAAGGACTTCTTGCCGATCGGGCAGTGGATGATGTTGGTCTTGTCGACACGATACTCGACCTTACCGGCTTTGATGTCGTGGACCGCCTTGGTGACGTCCATGGTGACCGTACCGCTCTTCGGGTTCGGCATCAAGCCCTTCGGACCGAGGACGCGGCCGATGCGGCCGACGATACCCATCATGTCCGGGGTCGCGACGCAGACGTCGAATCCAAACCAGTTCTCGGTCTGGATCTTCTTGACCATGTCTTCATCGCCGACGAAATCTGCACCGGCTTCCTGTGCTTCGCGCGCCTTGTCGGCCTTTGCGAAAACGAGGACGCGGACGGTCTTGCCCGTGCCGTGCGGCAGAACGATCGCGCCGCGGACCTGCTGGTCTGCGTGACGGGAGTCGACGCCCAGACGGACGGAGACTTCGATCGTTTCGTCAAACTTTGCCTTTGCGCTGTTCAGCACCGCTTCGATACCTTCGCGGACATCGTACTGCTTGGTGCTGTCGATCAGCTTCTTGCTTTCGATATAATTCTTACCGTGCTTCATCGTTCGTTCCTCCTCAGTCCTCGACGACAACGCCCATCGAACGAGCGGTGCCTGCGACCATGCTCATTGCAGTTTCCACGGAAGCTGCGTTGAGGTCGGGCATCTTGAGCTCCGCAATCTCGCGGACCTGTGCCTTGGTGATCTTTGCGACCTTGGTCTTGTTCGGAACGCCGGACGCCTTCTCGAGACCGCAAGCCTTCTTGATGAGGACTGCCGCCGGCGGCGTCTTGGTGATGAACGTGAAGCTGTGATCCGCGTAAACCGTGATCACGACGGGGATAATCAGACCCGCCTGCTTGTTCGTGCGCTCATTGAACTCTTTGCAGAAACCCATGATGTTGACGCCGTGCTGGCCCAGAGCAGGACCTACGGGCGGTGCCGGAGTTGCCTTGCCGGCGGGGATCTGCAGCTTCACATAACCTGTGATTTTCTTTGCCATTGCTGTTTCTCCTATAGTTTTGATTTATAGTTGTGGTACGGGGTGCCTCCCCTTCCACATTTAAAGCGTTCTCCGCTTTAAATTTTCTGTACCTGGATGAAATCCAGTTCGACCGGCGTTTCCCTGCCGAACATGGACACGGTGAGCTTGACCTTCTGGCGTTCGGGATCGATCTTTTCGACCTTGCCGAGGAAGTTTTCAAGCGGACCGGAGACGACACGGACCGTTTCGCCGACTTCGATGTTGAGGACGATCGGGATGCGCTCGACGCCCATCGCCACGACCTCTTCGTCCTTCAGCGGCACCGGCTGGCTTCCCGGACCCACAAAGCCGGTTACACCGCGGGTGTTGCGGATGATGTACCATGCGCGCGGGTTCATCTTCAGCGTGCGCGATACACCGCCGCCCTTTTCCTCGGGACGCTGTTCCTCGATGACGTCGACGATCAGTTTGACCATGACGTAACCGGGATAGATCTTCCGCGTTACGGTTTTCCGTTTTCCGTTGGGCTGGATCTCAATGGTCTCCTCCGTCGGATACATGACGTCCAGAATGATATCCGAAAGTCCCGCATTGTCGACGGCTTTGATGAGGTCTTCCTTGACCTTGTTTTCATACCCGGAATAGGTATGAACCACGAACCATTTCGTCTCCTGGCCTACAACGTTTCCTTTCGTTTCCTGACTCATGAGCTTTAACCGTTGTTCTCCGTGCCTTCCGTCGTATCGATCTCAGGCGCTTCGTTCGGCTGCACGTCTGTCGTCGTTGCAGTTTCCGCCTTGTTGCCGGATTTGAGCAGCCAATCGACCGGCGTATAGAAGATCAGATCCAGCACGTAGATGAGCAGTGCGAACGCAAGGACGAACACCAGAACGACAGCCGTAGCCTTCACGAGCTCTTTCATGTTGAGCCACGTGAGCTTTTTGACTTCGCCGGTCATCTCCTTGATGTAGACCTGCCAGCGCGACTTCATTGCAAAGATCGCGAGAACGATGATCGCAAGTGCGAGCAGAGCGTGAATCAGTGCAAAGAGATGCGAACCGATGTTGACCGCAAATACGATCAGCGGGAACAGGGAAAAGAGGATCGCCGCAATGCAGGTGCCCTGGAACACGCGGTAATTCTTCTTCCAAAGATGCGAGACCGTGCCGAAGATCAGCAGAGCCGCCGCAACCGTCAGCATAATATACGCAACGATCAGTCCGCCGTGATTCGTGTCGACAGCTTCCGCTGTCTCCGCCGCTTTTGCGTCAAACAGTCTGAGCAGCGAGAAGCCGCTCACCATATCAAAAATCGAAACCGCAAGCGTTACGATCCCGACAACCAGCAGCAGAACGGTCATAAGACGCAGCGTCTTTTCCGCTTTCTGTGCTTTCAGATCCTGTACGTTAGCCATGGTTCTCTCCCGTTACTTGGACTCTCTGTGAAGCGTGTGCTTGCGGCAGAAACGGCAGTACTTGTTGAACTCAAGACGATCGGGGTCGTTCTTCTTGTTCTTGAACGTGTTGTAATTTCTCTGCTTGCATTCGGTGCAGGCCAAAGTGATCTTAACGCGCATTGTATGCTCCTCCTAAAAAATATCCATCAAAAACGAGCCCCCAACGGGGGCACCTTGAATAAGTTATCACAACCCTCGCGGTTTGTCAACGAAAAAGTTTGATTTCCGCAAAAGATTTTTCGGAAGAACCGCTGTTCTTCGCAGCCCTGTCCGTTTTTTGTCCCTTTCAAACGTCCGGTTCTCCCAAAGGCGGGTCGCAAAGAGGATTTCCGGTATCTTTCGAATCCGTTCTGCGTCAACGCCGTGCCGTGCAGCCTTGCATAGTTCGCATCTCCGACACGATCCGTTCGATGCTTTCCGTATTGTCATTATCGCATCTTCTGTTTTGTGACGGCTGCATCACAGTCGTGTTGAAAGATAAAAACAGAGCCGAACGAATCGCTCGGCTCTGCTGCTGTTTTGCATTGCTGCGGTTTATGAATGGCATCCTCCGAAGAAGAGGAACGTGACGCCGACGATCAGGAGGATCAGCGCCAGACACGGAAGTGCGACTGTCAGGATCCCGGAGATCCACATTGCCAGCATATCGTGCTTTTCAAGCTGCACCTCGTCCTCGTCCAGCAGTTCTTTTCGGTTCTCTTCCGAGGTTCGCATTCTTATGCCTCAGACTTTGTGGTCTTGACTTCGAACAGGAAGTTCTTGTTCTCGTCGATCTTCCGCTCCGGGAAGTGGCATGCGCAGAAGTGACCCGGCTCGATCTCAACGAGCGGCGGCGCGACTCTGCGGCACTTATCCTGCGCCATATAGCAGCGCGTGCAGAACTTGCAGCCTGCCGGCGGGTTGACCGGGCTCGGGATGTTGCCTTCGAGAATGATGCGCTCCTTGTCTGCGGAGCCCTCTTCCGTGGTCGGAATGGAGGACAGCAGCGCGACCGTGTACGGATGGCGCGGATCGTTGAAGATCGTCTTCTTGTCGGACAGCTCCACGATGTTGCCGAGGTACATGACCGCAATACGGTCGGAAATGAACTTGACGACGGACAGGTCATGCGAAATGAACATGTACGTCAGATGCTGTTTTTCTTTCAGTTCCTGCAGCAGGTTGATGATCTGCGACTGAATGGAAACGTCCAGAGCGGATACACATTCGTCGCAGACAACGAACTTCGGCTGAACCGCGAGCGCACGCGCGATGCAGATACGCTGACGCTGACCGCCGGAGAACTGGTGCGGATAGCGGTGCAGCATGTATTCCTGCAGACCGCACTTTTCCATCGTATCGACGATGTACTGACGCAGCTTCGACGAGCCGTGCTTGAAGAACTTGTGTGTAACAAGACCTTCCTCGATGATCTGACCGACCGTGAAACGCGGATTCAGGCTGGAGTACGGGTCCTGGAAGATGATCTGCAGGTCCTTGCGCAGCGTACGCATTTCGGCATAGCTCAGACGTGCGAGGTCGATACCGTTATCCAGCATCGCTTCATACTTGTCGAATTCGGGATCGCCCGCATATTTCGCCTTGACAGCGTCGAGCTTTGTCTGAAGTTCCGCAACCTTCTGATCCATTACGGCAATGGCTTCGTCCGTTCTCTTCAGAGAGGCTTCCGCTTTTGCCTTCTTGCTCTCGATCGCCGCCTTCTTGTTTTCGGGCGCTTCGCTGAGCATATGCTCATAGTGCTCGAAGCTGACCTTTTCGTTCTTACGGCGCTCGACAAGCGCTTTCCGTCTCTTGTTCTCGTTATAGCGCTCTATCATCAGACTGCGCGCTTCGGGATCATCTTTTGCAAAGAAACCGCCGAGAATCTTGACGATGTTGCTGAGGTGCGTCTGGACTTCGCATTCGGCAATGTTGCTTTCCTGCAGCAGATAGGAATCTGCAGCGTCTTCGCCGCCGGCTTCCTCAACCTTCTTCTTCATCTCGTCCGCTTTCGCGATCGCTTTCTTCAGACGTTCACGATACTTCCTGTCGTTGCTGATCGTGTCGATCACATACGCAGGCGTCATCTCGTCGATGGTCGTGCCGTAATACAGCGTACAACCTGCGGTCTGCGGATAGAGCTGCAGCAGAACACGGCCGAGAGTCGACTTTCCGCAGCCGGACTCACCGACGATACCGAGCGTTTCGCCTTCATAGATATCGATCGTGATATCTTCGTTCGCACGAACGTACAGACGCTTCTTCTGGAAGATGGAGGTTTTCGCAACCGGGAAGTACTTCTTCAGGTTAGTGATTGACAGTAATTTTTTGGTGTTCGGCACTGTTCCGTTCCTCCTTGTTCGGATAGAAGCATCTGATCTTCTGGTTCGGTTTCACATTGACAAGCTCCGGTTCCTCATCGACGCACTTCTGCGTGCAGTATTTGCAGCGCGGACCGAATTTGCAGCCCTTCGGCAGCGCCAAAGGATGCGGCACGACGCCGGGGATCGGATCGAGACGGTCGCTTTCGTTCTCGAGACGCGGGATCGACAGCATCAGACCTTCCGTATAGGGGTGCGAGAACTCGCCGCTGCCCTGGAAGATGACGTCGACCGGTGCGTGCTCGACGACCTGACCGCAGTACATAACCGCAACGTCGTCCGCCATCTCGTTGATAACGCCGAGGTCGTGGGTGATGAAGATGATCGCGGTGCCGGTCGATTGCTTCAGATCGTTCATCAGCTTCAGGATCTGTGCCTGAATCGTTACGTCCAGAGCCGTGGTCGGCTCGTCGGCGATCAGGATCTTCGGCTTACAGGCAAGCGCCATAGCGATCATAACACGCTGACGCATACCGCCGGAGAGCTGATGCGGATACTGCTTGATGACGACTTCGGGATTCGGAATCTGAACGTCGTAGAGCATCTGAAGCGCGTGCTCGTGCGCTTCCTTCTTGTTCATGCCCTGATGGATCATGAACGGTTCAGACAGCTGTCTGTCGACGGAGAAGACCGGGTTCAGACTCGTCATCGGCTCCTGGAAAATAACGGAGATATCGTTGCCGCGGATGTCGAGCATCTGCTTCACCGAGTACTTCGTGAGGTCCTTGCCCTCGAGCAGAATCTCACCGCTCTCAATATAGCCGTTGCCGTCCAGAAGCTGGAGAATGCTCATTGCGGAAACAGATTTGCCGGAACCGGATTCGCCGACGATACCGATGGTCTTGCCCGCTTCAAGCGTGTAAGAAACGTCGTTGACGGCTTTTACAATACCTTTCTTTGTCGTAAAGAAGGTGTGAAGATGTTTTACTTCCAATAAAGGCATCGCTTTTTCCTCCTTTACTTATCGTTCGTGGACTTCGGGTCCATAACGTCGCGCAGCGTATCGCCGATGGTGTTGATGCAGATCGTCGTGAAGACGAGGATCGCAGAGGTGAATACCCACTGCCACCAGAAGTTGATTGCTGCGGTTGCATTACTTGCACGGGACAGCATGTTGCCCCAGCTCGGCTGCGGATAGTTGACGCCGAAACCGAGGAAGGACAGCGATGTCTCCGTCTGCATGGACGCTGCAAAGCTCAGCGTCATGTTGACGAGGATAACCGAGATGATGTTCGGCAGGATGTGCTTGAACGCAATTCTCGATTCCTTGACGCCCATTGCCTGCGCCGCGGTAACATACTCGGATTCACGCGCGACAAGCACCTGTGCACGGGTGATGTACGCGAATCCGGGCCAGCCGAGGATACCGAGGATGACCATGATCATGTACAGTCTCTGGTCGGTCGTCATCGATACCTGTGCGAGCAGCGAGCTCAGGATCAGCATGAACGGATACAACGGAATCGAACTGAACACCTCAGCGACACGCATGAGGAAGATGTCGACCCAGCCGCCGAGGAAGCCAGCCATCAGACCGATCGAAACACCGATGACAATCTCGATGATAACGGCGATTGCGCCGACCGTCATCGTGATGCGGCCGCCGGCGATAACACGCTCTGCGATATTCGCGCCGCGGTCGTCGGTTCCGAACAGGTAGCCTTTGAGACCCCACTTGTTCAGCAGCTTGCCGTTTCCGTCAACCGCATAACTCTGGAACGCGCCTGCAAAGATCTTCTTTGCGCCGTCTACCGCAGGCGCTTCCGCCTGATGGTAATGGTCGCCGCCGAAGGAATAGACGTGACCGAGGTTGGAAAGTGCGGTGTAGTGATACGTACCGGCCTCGATGTCAACGATGTATTCGCCCTGCTGAAGGGTCGGAACTTCAATGCTGTCCGTCTGGAAGTCACCGGTCAGCGCAATGCTGCCGTCGTCCAGAAGCAGACAGATGTTGGTGGTCGTGGAACGGATCTCGGTGATCGTTCTTCCGTCGAGGAACTCCTTGATCTTGACCGCTTTGCCGGACGTGATCGTGCTGCGGACCTTATCGTACAGGCCCTTGGTTCCGGTATAGATGCTCGACCGCTTGTCGGTAAGACCGACGACGTAGTTCAGCGTGAAGTCGATATCCTGGATATTGTCCTTCCCGATGAACTTATCCATGTTGGAATAAGCCTGCTTATTGCCCCAGATATAGAGCGTCCCGTCGTCCATCAGAATCGCGCTCGCCTGATAACCGCAGGAAACTTTCTTGATGTGGCTGACGTCGAGTTCACCGTTCAAAACCGGGTCCGGAACAGGCTCGAGGTTCGGGTTGTTCAGAATCTTCTCGTCAACGGCAAACTGACCGAAACGATTGCTGCCCCAGCCGTAGAACTTGCCGTCCGTGCCGATCGCGATTGCGTGGTCCTGACCTGCCGCTACATAAGCGATCTCGGCATTCTTGACCTCATCCGGGATTTTCATGGTTTCGCCGGATGCGCCGATCCGCTCGATACCCCAAAGGAATACCTTGCCGTCATTCGAAAGACCGACGGAGTACGGACCGTAGCTGTCGATCATCTTAATGTTGTCGCGCAGATCTTTCGGCACGCTCATGAAAGAGAGCGTCGGCGGGAGGTCCTTTTGCGTCGTTTCGGTGAACGCGTCATAGTATTTTGTCATGAAGTGCGGTGCGATGAACACAATCGCAAACATGATCAGAACGACGACGACGGAGAACACCGCGAACTTGCGTTCCATGAAGCGGTTGAATATCTGTCTGCCCGGGCTGACGATCAGTTCGGAATCGTCCGGAACACCGTTCTTATAGACGATTTCTTTCTGTTCCTTATGCCGCTTGCCGAACCATTTTTCTTCGTATTTGAGTCCGAAGAAGCCGCGAACAAACCAGCGAAGGAGCTTACGGAAGATGTTTTCTTTTTTATTCTTTTCCATATGTCTGCCTCCTTACTTGCTGATACGGACACGCGGGTCAACCAGACCGTACGTAAGGTCGATAACGAGGTTCGAGAACAGTCCGATGAAGGTGTAAATAACCTCAAGGAACATGATCATATCGTAGTCCGCCGTTCTTGTCGCATTCAGGAACAAGAAGCCCATGCCTTTGAAGCCGAACATCTGTTCAAGAATCATTGCGCCGGAGATCGTTCCGAAGAAACCGCCGACAATGATCGAAACCATCGGAACGAGCGCGTTGCGCCATGCGTGGCTGTAGATGACGGATTTCTCGGACAGACCCTTTGCACGCGCAGTGCGGATGCAGTCGAGGCTCAACGCGTCGATCATGGATGCACGGCAAATACGTGTAATGGATGCAAGGGAACCGAACGTCAAGCAGATCGTCGGCAGAGCGACGTGGTGCAGAACGTCCAGCACCTTCCTGATTCCTGTATACGGATTACCCGGCGTCTGCATGCCGCTGACCGGGAACCAGTGCAGGATCGAACAGAAAAATACAATAAATACAATGTAGATGATAAAGCTTGGTGTTGAGAAACCGATCAGCGTAAAGAACTGCGTGAATCTGTCGAATCTGCTGCCCTTTTTGACCGCGCACTTGATGCCAAGCGGGATCGTGACGCCTAAGACCGCAACCTCCGTAATCAAACCGATGATAAACGAATTTCGCATATGCGTCGGCACGACTTCTATGACCGGTTTGTTATAATCGTACGAAAAACCGAAATTCCCCTCAAAAATACCCTTTAATTTACCGTCGTAGTAAGGATAAAGACCGAGCCAACGCAGATACAGAACCAGCTTGTTGTCGGTATCAGTACCATATTTCCTCTGGTAGTTCAGATACAGCTCATCGAATTTTGTCTTCTTTTCTTCTTCCGTCAGGTTCTTCATCGTCTGAATTTCGTTTCTTGCGTCCGTGTAAGCGCGGTTCGCAGGCATCATCTGATAAAGAACAAACAGAATAAAGGTCAGGAGAAAGAATACGAAGATCATGTATACCAATCTCTTTAGAATGTATCTTCCCATGGGATACTCCTTTAATCTTGAAGCTTGGATTTATAGGAACAGGAAGTGATCGGTATGATCGCCGAAATCCCTGTTGATTTCCGAAACATGGTGTCGCAATTTGAAAGAAAAGCACCCGGCGGCTGAGCCGCCGCCGGATGCGGATTGGTTACTTGTGCTTATGCACTTTTGGACTTATTTGTTGAGCCAGAGGACATCTGCGCTGTCCTTGATGTAGTATGCAGAATAGTCATCATACATCGAAGGATCGATCGTCATGTTGAAGGAGTAATCGTAAGCCGCGCTGTTGAAGCCGGTTGCGAAGTTGAACGCGCAGTACATCGGGGTGCCCGCATAGAAGCCGTAAACAGCTGCCTGATAGAGTTCGTCGAGCATCGGACCGAAGTCGCCGATCTGGTTGTAAACGAGCATGCCTGCCGCCTTGACGTTGTCGTTCTCACGGAAGCCGGTCTGCAAGAGATCGGTGAACTCGTTGTCAGCGGTGCCGAACCAGTTGATGACGAGCGGCATCAGATAGACGCCATTGACTTCAACGGTCTTGTAGGTGCCGTCCTTGGACTGGTAGATCTTGTCATTCTCGTTGATTACGTCTGCCGGGATCGCCTTATAGCGCGGGCCTTCGCCTGCATAGGGCTTACCTTCAGCATCCCAAACCCAGCCATCCTCTTCGAGGACTTCGATTGCGGAATCCACGCTGGTCGCATAGCTGTCGAGGTTCATGCCCTGTTCGACTGCCGCCTTGTACATCCAGGAACCGGTGTAGTACGGGCCGTCAACAACGCCGCCGTAACCGCCGGTGAAGTCCTTCGCGAACTGTGCACGATCCATGCAGAGAGCGATCGCCGCACGGACGGAACGGAACTGAGCAGGACCGTAGTCAGCACGGAAACCGAGCTTGCCGTAACCTGCACGGCTGTAGTGGGTGTAAACGTACTTGCCATCGGAACCGTCTGCAAGCTTCAGAGCTTCGTCGGTTTCTGCGCCGCCGGTGATTGCCGCGATAACGTCAAGACCGCCAGCTTTGAAGTCTTCGAGCTGGGTTGCGGGAACGACCTTCTTGTAGATGATCTTTTCGATGCCCGGCTTGACGCCTTCATAGTTGCCCTTGAAGTACTCGTTTCTTACGAGAACTGCAGATGCGTCGGTGTTGTCGAAGGATTCGACTACGTACGGACCGGACCACGGATATGCCGCATAGTTCTCAGCGGACGTGTCGGTGCACAGAGTCTTGATCTTCGCAGCCTGGACATACTTGCCTTCCGCGTCCTTTGCATAGAACTCGTCGGAGAGGTAGCAGCCATTGCCGTCGTCCTTGATTTCAACGCCTTCGCCGAGAACAGCCGCTGCAAAGAACGGGGTGAATCCGCCGTAGCTGATCTTATAGAAGTAGTTCGCATAATCTGCCGGAACGGTGACTGCAAAGGTGTAGTCATCGATCAGACGGAGACCGGAGAATTCCTTCGTGCCTTCCGTGCTGTCCGGACCGGTGTACTTCTCATATGCGCCCTGCCAGCCGACCACGGTGCGGTAGCTGACCTGTCTGCCGCTCGCTTCGGTTGCAACAGGAGATGCGAACGCCATCGGGAACGCGAGGTAATCCTTCGCGGTGACCGGGCTGCCGTCGGAGAAGAGCAGGTCTTCCTTGATCTTGATCGTGAAGGTCAGGGTGCCGTCTTCATTGATGGTCTCTTCGTGAGAATCAACAACGGTCTCATTCCACTCGAAGCCGCCTTCCTTGGTGGTAGCGACGGTTTCGAGACCGGTGGTCAGACCTTCGACATCGTTATCGGATGCTGCCGGGCTGGACTTGCCGAACGTTGCATAACGGAACTGACCGGAAAGCTCGGTGGAGTTACCGATGATGATGGAGTGGTCTTCCTTGTCGGAAGTCCAGTCGATCAGAGCGCTCGTGGGGCTCCAGAACGGGTTGGTCGGATGTTCCGTAACACCCTTGATCTGTGCATTGTACAGATCGTAGTACTCGTTGCTGTACAGCGGGACTTCGGGGAGCAGGTAGTTCCAACGGGTGATGTAAAGTCTCCACCATGCCGCATAGACGTCATCTTCGGTGGCGTACTTTGCGGTCGGCTTGGTGTTGTAAACCATCGCCATCGTAAGGAAGTCGAGACCGAGCATATGGTCTTCGCCGTTGAAGTTGACATACGCGAAGCCTTCGTCGTCCTCGGTGATGTCATCAATGGTGAAGTCCGGATGCTCAGCAGAGTATGCGGTATACAGATCCTGATAATCCTTACCGAACTCATGGCTGCCGAGTGTCATGGTCTCAAATTCCGGAGAGTTTACGACGTCCTCAGCGGAAACGACCTTCTCGGGTTCAGGCTGCGTATCAACAGGCTGCTGATCGTCAGTCTTTGCCGGCTGCTCCGTTACTTCTGCGGGCTTATTGGGATCTTCGGGCGTCGTCGTGGTGTTGCAGGCGACGAGAGCGAGGACCATGACCAGCGTGAGCAACAGTGCAATTAGTCTCTTCATTGTGTTTTCCTCCTACATTGTTTTTTGTGTATTGTATTAATACTGATGTATAAATACCCATCGATCTCTACAGTACGAAATTATTATACAAATCGTTTACATTATTGTCAAGGTGTTCACGGAAATTTCCTCAACAATTCGCCACTCGTATTTGTCGGAATCAACGGAAAAAAGTGCTTTTACAACTCAAAAAAAGTCGATTCTGACTGAGTTTTTCCGTACTTTGGGGAATCCCGTCCGCCCGGTTTTCGGATCAGAGCAGACGCGTTTTTATCTCGCTTCCGTACGCCTCGTTCGGCTTTTCGTCGGTGTCGATGCTGCGGAACAGAATCAGAATTCCCGCGCAGCAGGCGACGGTTACCGCGATACGGACAAGGAACAGCCGGTCTCCGGTCAGAAACATCCAGTCCGAATGGAGGATGCGGTACAAAAAGCTCATCAGAATCGCGGCGAGTTCAAAGACGCCGGCGCCGAGCGACGAGCGCTGCATGCGGGTGATGCTGTGCATGTACTGATCGCGGCGCATGGGTTGCCGGCGGTACGGCAGCGCCGCGGCCCCGTACAGCAGATACAGCGACGGAAACAGCGCGGCGGCAAACGGAACGATCACGAGATAGCTGCCGCTCGACGCATGTGTGGTGAGCATCGTCCACACAAGGAACACGCCGTTCAGCACCGCAAGCACGGCAGCGGCGATGAACTTCACAAGCGTTGCCGTTCCCGTGTCCTTCAGAACCGTCCACTCTCCGTGATACGTGACCTTCTTACGCGTCTTTCCGTTTTGATCCTTCACGAGCTCTGTCTTGAAGTCGGAGACGTACTTCGTCCGGTCGGTAAATCCGGACCATTTTCCGGATGGATCCGTAAACAATCCCATCGTTTTCCCTTCCGATCCGCGCTTCGCTTCTGCGAACCGCCTTTTTGTTTATTGTAGCGCATTACCCTCCGGAATGCAACCTTTTTGCCGCGCCCCGGGAAACCGTCTTGTCCGCCGCAGCATTCCGTGCTATACTGTGTTATATGGAAGAGAAGCCGCTCCCGCTTTGGGACAAAAACTTCACGATCATCACGATCGGCTCGCTGATTTCCATTCTCGGCTCCGCTGTCGCGGGCTGGGCAATGGGGCTTTTGGCGTATGAAAAGACCGGCGACTCCTTTGCCTATGCGGTCTTCATGATCCTCTATCACCTGCCGCGCATCCTGTTTCCGCTGTTTATCGGACCGTTTCTCGACCGGTTCTCTCGCCGCAGGGTGATCTATGCGCTCGACTTTCTCTCCGCGGGGATCTATACCGTTCTTTTCATTATATTATATAACGGGTGGTTCAACTATTACGCGTTTTTGTGTGTCAGCATGCTGATCGGCTCGATCGACAGCGTCTATACGGTCGCTTACGAAAGCCTCTATCCGAATCTGATCCCGCGCGGCAACTACCGCAAGGCGTATTCGATCTCGAGCCTGCTCTATCCCCTGTCCGCGGCGATCATGATCCCGATCGGGGGTATCGCATATTCGGTCAGCAACAAGGGCATTGCGTTCCTCTTTCTGTTCAACGCGGCGACCTTCCTGCTTGCGGCGATCTTTGAAACGCAGATACGGCTCAATGAATCGCAGATCGCGAAAAAGGGAGCCGTTACGCTTCGGCAGCTCGGACGGGACTTCCGGGAGGGCATCGAGTATATCCGCCGGGAAAAGGGTCTGTTCGTCATCACGCTGTATTTCTTCACCACGATGTTCAGCTACGGTGTTTCGGGCGTGCTGATTCTGCCGTATTTCCGGAATATGGCGCCGGAAACGCTGCCCGCTCTGTTCTCCACCGGCGTCCTCTTCTATTCGGTCGTTTCCGCATTCAATTCGTTCGGCAGGCTGTCCGGCGGCGGAATCCAGTATTTCACGCGGTATCCGACCGATAAAAAATATGCGATCGCGCTCTTCGTCTACCTGACGATCTGCGTTTTTGACGGAACCTATCTGCTGCTGCCGAACCGGCTCTGGCCGCTGATGTGCGTGTCGAACTTCCTTGTCGGCATCCTTGCGGTCAACAGCTTCAATATTCGCGTCGCGGCGACGCAGAACTACGTCCCCGATTCGATCCGGGGCAGATTCAACGGCGTATTTCAGATGTGCAACGTCCTCGGAACGGTCCTCGGACAGCTTCTCGGCGGCTGGATCGGCACGCGCATCATCGACCGTGCCGCGTATCTTTCGCTCGGCGGGACGTCTTTTCCGATCACCGCGCCGCACGTCGTTCTGCTCATCAACGTGCTGAACGCGATATGTGTGCTGCTCATCATGGTGCCCGGCAGGAAGCACGTCAAGAAAATCTACAACGTTCCGATCTGAGGAGGCGTCTATGGTGCGGATTGTCGAGAATCCCGGGTTTGTGAAAAAGACCGCGCTGCTCTCACTCGTCCACGCGGCGGTGGATCTCTGCTGCGCCGCGCTGTTTTTCTCCGTGCTGAAGGGCAGCGACCTCTGGCTCGGCATGGTGCTCTATAACGCCTTTGCGTTTCTCTTTCAGCTTCCGCTCGGCGTCGTCGCCGACAAGCTCAACCGCAACATGCTGATTGCCGCGACCGGCTGCGCGCTGGTTGCGCTCGCGTTTGCGTTCCGTTCCGTGCCGATCCTTGCGATGGTCGTTGCGGGCATCGGCAACGGCGCGTTTCACGTCGGCGGCGGCATCGAGGTGCTGAACGGCTCGGATACGAAGGCCGGACCGCTCGGCGTGTTCGTCTCCCCCGGTGCGATCGGGCTGTATTTCGGACGCGTTTTTTCCGCAAACATGCTTTCGCTGCCGTGGCTTCTGCCCGTGATCCTGCTCCTTTCGGGCGGCGCAATTCTGCTGCTCGGAAAATCCGAATTCCGGGAAGGCTCCGGCAACATTCCGCTCTCGTTCGACATGCCGAAGAACGGGCTTTGGCTTCTGATCCTTTTGTTCCTTGTCGTCGTTTTACGCTCGTTTATGGGAACGACGCAGGCGTTTTCGACCGGGAACCTGTTTTCCGGTTCCGATTCGTGGCGTTCAGGGCTTGTGCCGGTGCTGTGCCTTGCGGCAGGCAAGGCATACGGCGGATTCCACGGAGACCGGAACGGGCACATTCCGACAGCGATCCTTTCGCTCGGGATCTGCGCGATCTTTCTGTTCTTCCCGCTGCATCCCCTTCTGACGCTCGCAGCGCTGTTTTTGTTCAATATGTCCATGCCGCTGACGCTGTTCGCCTCGGCGCGGATTCTGAAAGGCGCAAAGGGCACCGCCTTCGGGCTTCTCACTGCCGCGCTCTTTATGGGGATCGTCCCCTTCTTTCTCGGGCTGTCGGTTCCGGTATCGAACGTGCTTTACGGTGCGATCGCCGCGATCTCCGGCGTGATGCTCGCCGTCGGGCTGAGGAAACCGGTATGAGCTATCCGCTGTCGCTTCTGCTTGCCCTGCTTCTGACGGAGGCGATCGAGGTTTTGGTCTGTCTCCTTTGGGGGATGCGAAAACGCGATCTTCTGTTCGTTTTGCTGGCAAACGTGCTGACGAATCCGCTCGTGAACGTGCTCTATGCGATCGCGCGCCTCAAAACGCCGCTTCCGCCCGCGCTTATGATTGCGGTGCTCGAAGTCTCTGCCGTCGCTGCGGAATGGCTCGTCTACCGGTACGCAGCAGCGGCAAAGCGTCCGTTCCTTGTTTCTCTGACCGCAAACGCCGCGTCCTTCGGCGCGGGGCTGCTGATATCAACACTCATACGATAAGGAGGAATTCATATGCTGCATATGCTGTTTGACGACATCATCGATCCCTCGGTCGACATCGTTGCGAACGATCCGACCCCTCTCTGGTGGATCCTCGGGATTGTCGCGGGCGTCGCCGCCGTTACCGCCGTCCTGATCGTCATACTGATTAAAAAGAAGAAAAAGGGAGGGAAATGAACATGCGCCTGCTGCCGGACGCCGCGCTTCCGCCGGAACTCGCGGTGACAAGCTTTTTTGAAGAGCATCTGACGCTGATCCTCTGTCTCGCCGCGGGCGTCGCCGTGATCACCGTCCTGCTCATCGTACTGCTGAAAAAGAAGAACAAGCATAATAAAGGAGAAAAAGAATGAACGCCAGAGCTTACAGACAGATTTTCAGGGACACCGATTTCGTACATCGCAGCGGCACGCCGGAAGAGCTGCGCGTCGCGGAATACCTCAAGGCGCGCTGCGAGGAACTCGGCGCCAAGGCGCGCATCGAAGCGTTCCCCGTTCCGATGGGTGAGATCGAGGAAACGCACGTCTACGCCGACGGCAAAGAGATCCCCGCGAAGGGCTTCTTCTGCTGCGGCAGCGGCGAGATCGAAGGAGAACTCTACTACATGCCCGCGCAGGACCGCGTATCCGTCGCCGGCGCAAAGGACAAGATCGTGCTGATGGACACGGCGGGCATCGGGTTTTTCGGCTATCAGGATCTGATGGAAGCCGGCGCAAAGGGCATTCTGTTCCAGTACGGCGATCTGCACAACGGCAACCGCGACATCGACGAGCGCGATCTTCGCGCGCATGTCGTCGGCGAACAAAGAAAGGTGCTCTGCGCCATGCTGCACGTTTCCACGGCGGTCGCGCTCGTGAAAAACAAAACAAAGAGCGTGCGCATCGTCATCCGTCAGCGCGAGTATGAGGGCGAATCGCACAACGTCGTTGCGGAGCTGCCCGGCAAGCGCGACGAGTGGATCACGCTGTCCGCGCATTACGACACGACCGCGCTCTCCCACGGCTCCTACGACAACATGACCGGCTGCGCGGGGCTTTTGGGCGTACTTGACGCGCTGAAGCAGAAGCCCTTGAACTACGGACTGCGGCTCGTTTTCTGCGGAAGCGAGGAACGCGGGCTTTTAGGCTCAAAGGCATACGTGCGCGATCATGAAGCGGACCTTCCGAAAATCGCGCTGAACATCAATCTTGACATGATCGGCACGATCATGGGCAAGTTCATTGCCTGTGTGTCCGCCGAAGAAAAGCTCGTGCATTATATCGAATACATGGGTGCGGAGCTCGGTTTCCCGGTCGGCGCAAAGAACGGCGTGTATTCGAGCGATTCGACGCCGTTTGCGGATAAGGGCGTACCCGCTCTGTCCTTTGCGCGGCTTGCGAACGGCAGCGTCGCACCGATCCACTGCCGGTTCGACCGTCCGGACGTGCTCTCTATGGAGCAGATGGAAAAGGACGTCGCATTCATTGCGGAGTTCACGCGCCGCATGGCGATGTCCGCCGTTTGCCCGGTCGGTCGTGAAATGCCCGATTCGGTCAAAAAGCAGCTCGACGAATACCTGTTCCGCAAGAGAAGGTCGTAATCCCGACATTACAAAGAGGGTGCCCGGAAACGGTTTATGTTTCCGGACACCCTTTTCTTTTATCCGATAAATGCGCTCAGAGCGAGACTTCGCTCAGAATGAACAGACCCGTGAAGAGGACGCAGGCGATGATGAAGCCGGCGTTCAGGTAGAACGGCCGTCTGAACCGCGGCACGCTCGATTGGATCGGAAGGAATTCCCTGCGGCGGCGGATCAGGAAGATCAGACCGACCACGCAGATTCCGATGATGATCTGTGAATACACAAACGTCACCAGCGTATTCATCGACTCCGGCAGCATGGCGATTCCGCCCATGACAAGCTGCGGAACGACGCCGCCGATCATGTTGATCGCAATGTGCAGCAGGATCGTATAGCCGATGTTCTGCGTGCGGTAATAGATGATGCCGAGCAGAACGCCGAGCGGGAACGCATACAGAAACTGCGTCAGGTTTCCGTGAATCAGCGCAAACAGCACCGCAGAAAACAGGATCGCGTCGATCGGATGGTATTTCGAAAGCCGGTCGATCATCGCCTTGCGGAAAAACAGCTCCTCCGCGACCGGTCCGATGATCCCGGCGCACAGCGCCGACACCCAGATGTCGACCGATCCGATCGCCTGTTCCACCACGTCGGACAGCCCGTTTTTGAACAGCATTCCGATCAGCGTTCCCAAAAGCGCGCCGGCATACATCAGAACAAACGCGCACGGAAAGTAGAACAGCAGTTTTTTCAGAGACAGCGGCGTGCGCGTTTCGATCTCGCAAGCATCGTTTTTCGGGATCCGCCGCAGAAAAATCAGCCATGCAAGCGGCAGTGCAACGAAATCGACCGCCGCGGTATTGACCAGCAGCGTCAGATTTGCAGACATGCGGTCGCCAAACGCAGCGTTGGTCGTCAGAATCCCGTAAACGAACAGGATCGCATAGGACAGCAGCGTAGCGGCAATTGCGGCAAACGCGCAGAGCGATGCCGCGCGGCGCGTGCGTTTCGGTTCGGGCATGGGCGTGTACAGGGGTTCGGTTTCCGGTATGTATTCCATCGGGGTTCTCCTTTTACCGCATCCGGTTGAAGCGGTTGCGCGCCATCGCGTAGTTCTGATAGTCCGGGTCGTCCGTGACCTCGCGGATCACACGGAAGTTTTCCGGAATCTGAATCTCTGCATCCGGATCGTTCAATTCGACCTGCAGCATTGCCTTTTCCTGCCAGGAAGGATAGAAATCGACCTCATACGCATGCGCGTCGTCGACAAGGCAGTAGCGCGTTTTGCGAATCGGCATGCACATCGGATCCGCCTCCATCATCAGAAGCTGATAATCGTCAAGCGAAAGTCGTTTTTCGGTTTCGATCCGTCTGCCGTCAGTGCCGGTGAAATGCGTCGTCATATAATAAATGTAACTTCCGTCGCTGCCGCGCATGCAGATGCGGCGCTTTTCCCCGCGCACGTCGGTGAGATACGTCTGGATGATCTCGACGCGGCGGCAGGCGGGATGCGTCTCGAGCCACGTGCGATCCGGCATTTCGACGAGGAACCTGCGTGCATGCTCGAACGGAGCGGGTCTGCCCAAAGCCGTCATGACTTCGCGCAGAAGCTTCACGAGCTTGCCGTTGAAATCGGTGGAGTTATCGATGATGCGCAGATGCGGATGCCCCGCCCATGCGGCGAGCGTCTTTGCGTCGAGCTCGATCGCCTCCTCGAGCGTTTCCACACGCGCGGTGTTGTTGTCGGTCGTATAAAACGCTTCCGCGCCTTTTGCCGCGGTCACCATATGGAACACGGCGTCATATTTGTCGCGGAATGCAACCTCATTCTGCCCGAGCTCCTTGAGAATCGCCGTAAACTCCTCCTCGGTCATATAGGGTTTGTCGTCCATCGAGCCGCGGTCACAGACGATCACGACCTCCTTCGAAGCGCTCGCCTCCGCTGCTTGACGGTAGATTTGTTCGCGCAGGAGCTGATAACGCACCTGCACACGCTGAAACTCGAAGTTCGATCTGGATGCGCGCGCGGTCACGCCGCTGTTGTTGAGATCGGTACACGTCTCCGGAATGAACATAACTGCATATCCCGCGTCGGTCAGTGCGTTCTGCAGCCAGCTCATCGCGGTGGTTTTGCCCGCACACGGGCCTCCCGTGATGACGATGGTGTGAATGTGATTCGCCTGTTCCATCATGCCCTCCTTTATTCCGGCATACGATCGATCATCGTTTGCATCATCAGCGCCGCAAACACCGCGGCGTTCAGCGATTCGGCGCGTCCGCGCATCGGCATGCGGTAAAGGGTACACAGCTCCGCCGTTTCGGACGAAACGCCCTGTCCCTCATTGCCGACGATCAGCGCCGCGCGCTTTGTGATCGCAGGAAGCGTTTCGCTGCCCGCAAGGTGTCCGCACACACAGGTAAACCCCTGTGATCTGAGACGCTGCAGCGCTTCCTTTAGCGCGCCGATCATAACCGGCAGATGATAGGTCGATCCCATCGCCGCCCGCAGCGCTTTCGGCGAAAACGGATCGGCACAGTCGGGACTCAGAAGAACGCCCGCCGCGCCGAGCGCGTCCGCGGTGCGGATGATCGTTCCGACGTTGCCGGGATCCTGCAGCCGGTCGAGCACGACGATCAGCCCCTCGGGAAAGATCTCCGGCACGCTGCAGTCCGGCGTTTCCACAACCGCGCAGAGTCCGGACGGCGTCTTGGCGGTTGCAAGCGCTTCCATCACGCTTTCGCTGACGACGATCGTCTCGATCCCGTCCGCCCCTTTTGCGCCTTCCGTTTTGAATACGGTCCGTACGCGCGCCCCCGATGCGATCGCATCTAAAACGAGCTTGTCGCTCTCGATGAGGTGCAAGCCGGTCTCCCTGCGCGCTTTGGCGTCCTGTAATGCACGCGCGCTCTTCACGCGTTCGTTGCTTCTGCTGGTAATCATTTTATTCTGCGACAAAAAGCCACCTTTGCCGGTGGCTTCTGTTTTTTCTCAAGGATTGCTCAGTTGCTTCTCTCGACCTTGCCGGAACGCAGGCAGCGAGTGCAGACGCTCATCTTCTGAACGCGGCCGTCGACGACGACGTGCACGGTCTGAATATTCGGCGCCCAGCTGCGCTTGGTCTTGCGATTGGAATGGCTGACCAGATTGCCGGACATGGTTCCTTTCTTGCAGACTTCACAGAACTTACCCATTCAGTCCACCTCCTTGCTAAAACTCGAACATTGCAATACTACCACAAGGTTTTCAACATTGCAAGCATTATTTTTGGAAAACAGACTTTTTTTGTGAGAATATATTGCTTTTTTCGGTCCATGGGGCAAATTCGGGACGGATTCAGCGCATACCGAAGAAATCGTTCTGCCGGAGCGCTTCGTAAACGACGATCGCAACCGCGTTTGAAAGATTCAGCGAGCGCTGTCCGTCGCCCATCGGAATGCGGATCGCCTCGTCTGCATGCGGCACGAGGATCTTTTCGCCTAAGCCTGCCGTCTCCTTGCCGAACACCAGAAAGTCGCCGTCCCGAAAGGTCACCTCGTCGTAGCGGTGAACGGCGTGCGTGCTGCAGTAAAAGAACCGCGCATCCGGATACTGTGCCCACACTTCCTCAATGCTGTCATGATAGAACAGCGTCAGCGTGTGCCAGTAATCAAGCCCCGCGCGCTTTAAGGCTTTGTCGTCGGTCGAAAAGCCGAGCGGCCGCACAAGGTGCAGCGCCGCCCCCGTCACCGCGCAGGTGCGTGAAATATTCCCCGTATTGCTCGGGATTTCCGGTTCCACCAATACAATATGCAGCATGCAGGTCCCTCCGTTTCGCTTTCGGTATTGTAGCACAGATCCGGCAGAAATGCAAAATTTACAAAAACAAACCGAAAATCTATTGAGAATCGAAAACGATCTTGCTATAATACGGTATCATGGAAACAATGGGAACAACCGGCGCTTCGCGCCCTTACACAACCAGATATCCGTCGTCCGAGCACGGTTTCGCAGACCGTGCTGTTTCCTGGTCGCACAACGAGGACGAACACCCCGCCTCTTCGCAGAAACGGTCCTCCGGCAGCGCGGCCGGCAGCCGGACGCGTACCGCCTCCCGCAGCACAGGCGGCGGACGCAGCGGCGGCTCCAAGCAGCCTCCGAAGAAGCGTAAACGCAAGCGTCTCCGCAAGAATCAACGGTTCATGCTCTTTGTCGCCGCGTGCACGCTTCTCGTCGCGGTCATCGTTCTGGTCACCGCCGTCGTCGTTGCAGCAAACTGCAAGAGCTGCAAGCCCGGCGCTTCGCCCGCTTCCGATCCGGACGAACCGACCGTGCAGGTCGAACGCGATGAAATCACCGACGACACCGTGATCGAACAGAACGTCATGATCGACGGCGTTTCGCTCGAAAACCTCACGGTGCGCGACGCAAGCGCGGCGCTTCACCGCGCGCTGGACAGCAAGCGGGATTCGCTCGACATCACCGTCGCCTATGCGGAATATGATCCGCTGAAGCTGACTGCCGAAACGATCGGTCTTCATTATGAGGAAGCGGATATCGAACAGGCTCTGATCAGCGCAGCGTCCGGCAAAGACGTCGTTTCGTCGATCCCGATGCACTTTGACGGAGAGCTCTTGCGAAACGCGCTCTATTCGCTGAACGAAAAAATCCCGAACCACGCGGTCAACGCGCAGGCGGAGGTCAAGTACAAGACCAACAAAATCAACAACGTCAAGTACTATCAGCCGTATTGGAGCTTCACGGAGGGACAGAACGGCGCGAAAATCGACTTTGACGCGCTCGAACAGCAAATCGACGACGCGCTTCTCCGCGGCGATTATACCGTAACGCTTACGCCGTCCGTGACGGTGTCCGAACCGGAGATCACCGTTGAATCGCTGCAGAATCAGCTCACTCTGCTCGGCAGCTATTCGACTTCGTATTACTTTACGGGAACGACCTCCACGGATCCGGCGCTCGTTGAAAACCGTCAGGGACGCGACGCGAACATTATGAGAGCGATCGGCATGATGTCGGTTGTGGAGCTCAAAGCGGGCAAGACGTTCAGCTTCAACAAGACGACCGGCGATCGCAGTGAAAAGAACGGCTGGGCGATGGCAAATGCGGTCTACATGGGCTCGGGCTATCGCAAAGAAGCCGGCGGCGGCGTTTGTCAGGTCAGCACAACGATCTTCAACGCGGTCCTGCGTGCCGGCATCACGCATATCACGCGGCGCGGACACAGCATTCCGTCCGATTACGTCACGTCCGAGTTCGAGAAGGGACTCGGCTTTGACGCGACGGTGGACTCGAACCACATCGACTTCGCGTACAAGAACGACACCGGAAACACGATCTACATGTTCATCTACCTGACAAAGAACAAGGACAGCAAGCGTAAGAAGAACATCAACGTCGAGATCTACGGACAAAAGGAAGAAGGCGTCGAATACAAGGTCTATAACGAGATTCTTGAAATGACGCCTTACGAGGACGAAAGCAAATACGAGTACGAAAAAGACCCGACGATGCTCTCGACCGCAAAGGCAATTCTTCTGAACACGCCGCACAACGGCTACAAGGTCAAGACCTACGTCGACAAATATAAGAACGGCGTGTTTGTCAAGACAGTCCGGACCGAGGAAACGATCTACAAACCGATCTACCCGATCTACCGGATCGGCACCGCGGAGGTCACGCCGAAACCGACGAAAACGCCCAAGCCGACCAAGACCCCGAAGCCTACCCCCGCCCCCACCCCTGCGGGCGAAACCCCGTAAACAGCATACAAGGGACTGTACAGACAGTCCCTTTTTTATTCCGTGTATGATT
>CAMORL010000009.1 GCA_946623765.1 uncultured Clostridia bacterium | reverse complement strand
GCGTCAAAAAGACGCGTTTCACCGTGCCGGTCGCGCTGTTCGCGCTGCTGACGTCCGTCGTGACCGGACTTCTGTTCTCGTCCCTGTTTTTCGGAGGATAAAAGCGATCCTCCTTTTCATACATCTCCGCGAAGGATGCGCTCGGAACGCTTTTCTCTGTCGGCAGTTCAAATACCATATCGAAAACCCGTATGTGTTTTACAGGCGAAAGCGGCTGTTTTCCGTGGACAATCCGAAACAGGTGTGGTATGATAGAATTGAAAATATGCTGGATTGTCCGGAGGCAAGCAAGTTATGTTGATCGACAACCGAATCCTGATCGGCAAAGGCGAGACCGAAGCCTTTATCCGTCCCGAAATGGCGAACCGCCACGGCATGATCGCCGGGGCGACCGGCACGGGCAAAACCATCACCCTGAAAGTCATGGCGGAATCGTTCTCCGACCTCGGCGTTCCCGTATTTTTGGCGGACGTCAAGGGCGATCTCTCCGGCTGCTGCAAGCCCGGTGAAATGACGGAGAAGATCGCGGAGCGACTGAACGGAATCGGCATCGACCCCGCGTCGTTCGAGATGCGGCGCTATCCCGTGCGCTTTTGGGACGTGTACGGCGAGGGCGGACATCCCGTCCGCACGACCGTTTCCGAAATGGGCGCGGAGCTGCTCTCCCGACTTCTGAACCTCACGGACGTGCAGTCCGGCGTGCTGTCGATCGCGTTCCGCGTGGCGGACGACAACGGCTGGCTTCTCATTGACTTGAAGGACCTTCGCGCGATGATCGCTTACGTGACCGAGCACGCTGCGGATCTGCTGCATCAGTACGGCAATATTTCAAAGCAGTCCGCCGGTGCGATCCAGCGCGCGCTGCTGCAGCTCGAGGACGCCGGCGGAAATCTGTTCTTCGGCGAGCCCGCGATCGATCTTTCCGACTGGATGCAGGTCGACGAATCCGGCAGAGGCTATATCAATATCTTCCACTGCGCGAAGCTCTATCAGAGCCCGCTTCTCTACTCGACCTTTATGCTGTGGCTGCTTGCCGAGCTCTTTGAAGAACTGCCGGAGGTCGGCGATCTCGAAAAGCCGAAGCTCGTGTTCTTCTTCGACGAAGCGCATCTGCTGTTCTCCGGCGCGAAAAAGGCGCTGCGCGACAAGGTCGAACAGGTTGTGAAGCTGATCCGCTCGAAGGGCGTCGGCGTTTACTTCATTTCGCAGCAGCCGAGCGATCTGCCGGATCCGGTGCTTGCGCAGCTTAGTAACCGCGTGCAGCACGCGCTCCGCGCCTACACGCCCGCCGAACAGAAGGCGATCAAAACCGCCGCGGCGACGTTCCGCGTGAACCCGAAGTTCAATACCGAAGAGGTGCTTTCCGAACTCGGCACCGGCGAAGCGCTGGTGAGCTTTCTGGATGCGAAGGGCCGTCCGTCTATCGTCGAGCGCTGCACGATTCTGCCGCCGCAGTCCATGATGGGCATGATCGACGACGAGCGCAGAAAGAGCGAGATCATGGCGGATACGCTCTTCGGAAAATATGACGACGCAGTCGACAACGAATCCGCCTACGAGATCCTGACCGGCAAAGCGCAGGAAGAAGCCGAGCAGAAGGCGGAAGCCGAACGCGAGGAAGCGGAACAGAAGGAACGCGAACGGCAGGAAAAGGAAGAGGCAAAGGCGAAGGAAAAAGCCGAAAAAGAGGAAGCGAAGGCCAAAGCGCAGGCGGAAAAAGAAGCTCTGCGCGAGAAGGCAAAGCGGAAAAAGAAGACCTCCTCCGCCCTCGGCAAGGTTGCGAACACGACGATGAACACGATCGGCAGAGAGGTCGGAAAATCGCTCTTCCGCGGACTGCTGGGCACGCTGAAAAAGATCTTCTGAGAGAGAGGAACGCCATATGCCGCTGTACTGTGAAAACTGCATGAAGCTCGTTGACAAACCGGTCTGCCCGCATTGCCGCAGCCGCAGGCTCCGGGAGGTCGAACCCGGCGATTTCTGCCTCGCCGCAGACGTGCACTATATGCAGGCGGAGATGCTGAAGGAACTGTTTCACGACAACGATATTCCCTGCACGGAGCGATCCGCCCTCGGCGCGGGTATCGTTGCAAACCTCGGCGTGAACGTCGGCACCGTGCGGCTCTACGTGCCGTATGACCGGCTCGATTCGGCAAAGGAGCTTTATGACGCGTACTTCAACGGAACGCAGGAAGAACCGCAAAAGCCGCGCGAGCTTCTTCTGCATCACGTCTACCGGCATTTCAAGGGCGGTCTGTACCGGGTCGAGGACGTTGCAAAGCACTCCGAAACACAGGAGGAATACGTCGTCTACCGCAAGCTGTACGGCGACCGTTCGCTTTGGATCCGACCGAAAGAGATGTTTCTGTCGCAGGTGGACCGAACAAAGTATCCGGACGCTATGCAGAAATACCGCTTTGAGCCCGTGGAGGAAAACAGTCCGGAAGATTCTGAATAATCGGCTCGGTCCTGCATATTATTGCACATGGTGTATACCGTGATATGCGCCGTAAATGTATAGTTTTTCGTCATTTTCCCTGTAAAATACGCGAAAAATATTCATATATTGTTTGCATTTTCCGGCAGACGGTGCTATACTCAGAACCGCCATCGAGAGTGCGCGAGAGACAAGCTCGTTGACCGCACAGCAACCTGCCTAAGTAAGGTGCTAAAGCTTGTATGATGGCGCGTCAAAGAACACCGTCCCGATCCTCAGATCGGGCTTTTTTCGTTAAGAGCGCTTTCGATGCGCCGAACGTACCGATTTCGAATCGGCGGGTCCGTTTCTGCAACGAAACGATCCGCTGCCGAGTATTGTTATCAGAGAGTTTTTTGAGGTGTGTATATGAAGAAGAAACGCAAGGGTTGGATCACATTCACGGTGATTCTGCTGGCGCTGCTGCTGCTCGGCGGCGCAGGGTACTGGTTCTATCGGCGCAGCTTCAGCGGCAATGAAAGCGCGGCGTACGTGCAGTCCGTGGCGGAAATCACAGGCATGGGCGGCGTCGGCATACGGGCGCAGTACAACGGCGTCGTCGAAGCGAAGAACGTCATCGAGGTCAACCCTTCCGCAGACATGACCGTCAAGGAATGCTTCGTCACGACGGGCATGCGCGTCAAGGAAGGCGACCCGCTGTTCTGCTATGACGTCGACGATCTGAAGCTGTCCCACGCGCAGATCCTGATCGACATCACCGGCGCGGAAAACGGACTCCGCACCAACCGGGATCAGCTGGAATCGCTTGAAAAGCGGTTGAAAAAAGCCAAGGAGAAGGACCGCTACGGCATCGAGCTGGAGATTCAGACCGTGGAGCTCGAGATCCGGAAGGCGGAATTCGACCTTAAGGATAAGCGGCAGAAGGCGGACGAAATGCAGAAGCTGATCGACGCGAGCGAGGTCTACTCCCCCGTTTCGGGAACCGTTCGTTCCGTGCGGGACGATTCCGGATCCGGCGATCCGTTCATGGTCGGCGGCGGCGAAAGCAACGCATACATCACCATCATCGCCGGCTCCGACTTCTGCGTCAAGGGAACGGTCAACGAACAGACGGTCTATACGCTCTTTGTCGGCATGCCGGTTCTGCTCCGCTCGCGCATAAACGACGTCGTCCTGAAAGGGACGATCTATCGCGTGGACACCGACGCGGTCGTGAACGATCAAAACGGCATGTATTACGACGGCGGCATGGGCGAGCGCGCCAGCAAGTACGCGTTCTATGTGGAACCGGAGAGCATCGAAGGGCTGATGATCGGTCAGCACGTCATCATCGACCTCAACGCGGAGGAAACGCAGAGCGCCGCGCTGATGCTGCCCGCGGCGTTTCTGATCGAGGAAAACGGCAATTATTACGTTTGGGCGGTCGGTGCAAACGACCGCATCGAAAAGCGGCGCGTCGAGGTCGGCGCATTTGACGAGATGACCGAATGCTATGAAATCCTGTCCGGTCTGACGCCGAAGGACCGCATCGCGTTCCCGGACGAAACCGTCCATGCCGGCATGCGCGCGACGGAGACGGCGTTCACCGATCCGAACGAACAGCCGATGCCCGACGGCGGCGATTCTTTTCTGCCGGAAAACGGAATGCCCGAATCGTTCGACGAACCCACCTTTGCTTTGCCGGAAGAGGATTTCGTCGAACCCGCGGATATCGGAGGCTGACATGCTGATCCGTCTCGAACACATTGAAAAAACCTACGGCACGGCGGATCATCCGGTTCCCGTGCTGCACGACGTCAACTTCTCCATGGAGGACGGCGAATATTACGCGATCATGGGACCGTCCGGTTCCGGCAAATCGACGCTGATGAACATTCTCGGCTACCTCGACACGCCCACCTCGGGCACGTATTACTTTGAGGACGTCGACAATTCCCGCGCGTCCGACACGCAGATGGCAAAGATCCGAAACGAAAAGATCGGCTTTGTGTTTCAGTCGTTCCACCTTCTGCAGCGCCGCAAAGCGTGGGAGAACGTCGCGCTGCCGCTGATGTACGGAAACGTCCCGAAGCGCGAACGGAGGGAACGTGCGGAAGAAGCGCTGACCGAAGTCGGACTCAAGGACCGTATGGATTTCTATCCCACACAGCTTTCCGGCGGTCAGTGTCAGCGCGTCGCGATCGCCAGGGCGATCTGCACGCAGCCGAAGCTGCTGCTTGCCGACGAGCCCACCGGCGCGCTGGATTCCAAGTCCGGTCAGCAGATCATGGATATCTTTGACCGGCTGCACGATCGCGGCATGTCGATCATCATGATTACACACGAGCTGGCGGTTGCAAAGCGCGCGTCCGACATGATGCACATCTATGACGGCGTGCTCTCCGCGGGAGGTCCGCGATGAAAAAAGCGCTGAAAATCATTCTCATCTGCGTTCTGTGCCTCGGTCTTCTGGGCGGCGGCGTGTTTGCGTATCTGAAATTCCGCAAGGTCCCGCCGTGCGAGGTCTACCCCGCCATGCAATGGATGATGTCCTATATGCCGAATCAGACGTATCTCTACGGCATCGTGACCTCGGACGCGTCGCAGATTGTGTCAAAGGATCCGGACCGCACGGTGCTCGAAATCCTGGTGCATCCCGGCGACGTCGTTTCCATCGGCGATCCGCTGCTGCGCTATGACGCCACGCGCACCAACCTCTCCTATGAACAAAGCATGCTCGACCTCGTGAAGCTCGAAAACAAGCTGCGCGCCGCATACGCCGAATATAAGAAATATGCGCGGGAGGATTACGAAGAGCCGATTCTCACGCCTACGCCCCGCCCGACGCCCATCGTGCGAACCGGCAGCGCAGGCGCGGCAGCCGGCAGGATTGCGCGGCTTTCGCTTCGCGTCGTGAGCGATCTTGTCACGCCGCTTGAAGGCGCGGGCACGCAGGACGAACCGTTCCTGTACGAGATCGGCGCGGAGGACCCGGTCACCGACACGTTTTTCCGCACCCTGCTCGATACGGCGGCGGAACGCGAAGAAGCCGTCTTTGCGCGCATTCTGCAGCCGGAGGCGGAGATCCTGATCGCCGCGCAGCCGGACGGGACGTTCTCGTTCTCCGTAACGGTTTCGGACGACACATGCGCCGCGGACCTTGAGATTCCCGTAAGCGGCAACGGCAGCATGTTCGACCCGCTGACCTTTGCCTACGGGTCCGGCACGGAAGTACCGTTCGATTTCCTGCTTGCGCAGCGCGAAAAGGCAATCGAGGTCGGACGCGACTGGTACGTGGTGCTGAAAGCGGAACGCTTTGCGGCAGCGCTGCGGTTCGATCCGAGCGGCGCGATCATTTTGACCACCTCCGTCTGGGAACCGCCGACACCTACACCTACCCCCACGCCGACGCCGACTCCGACGCCTACACCCACGCCGACGCCGACACCGACGCCTACATTGACTCCGACGCCGACTCCTACGCCGACGCCGACGCCGACCGTTACGCCGGATCCGTCCGAAACGCCCGATCCGAGCGCGGAACCGACCGAGGATCCGAGCGCGGAACCGAGTGAAGAGCCGACGCCGTATTACGGCGGCATGTCGAAAGCGGAACGCGAGGCGATTGCAAACGAGATTGCAAAGGGCATCCGCGAAGACGAGCTCAAGTACCGTCAGCTGGTGCTGGACATTGAGAAGGCGCAGCGCAGCGGGCTTGACGGCATTCTCTATTCCGAGGTCAACGGCACCGTGATGCAGGCAGCCGATCCGAATCTGGCGGAAAACGGCGGAACGCTCATCGAGATCCGCGGCGGAACGGGGCTGCACATCTCCGCGATCATCGGCGAGGACGTGCTCAGCAGCTACCCCGTCGGCACGGAGCTGACCGGCTTTTCGTATCAGATGCAGCAGAACGTGCGCGCGCGCGTTGCGAAGATCGGGACCATGCCGATCTCCACGAACTATTCGAGCAGCGGCAATCCGAACTCCTCCGGCTACCTTCTGGTGCTGGACATCATCGGCGACGTTGTGCCCGGCATCGGCGAATACATCGAGTTTTCAAACTTCTCTTCGCTCTATGAGCAGGGGACGATCTATCTGCACGAAGCGTTCCTTCGGGAAATCGACGGCGAAATCTGCGTGTTCGCCGCAAAGGACGGCGTGCTTGAAAAACGGGTCGTCAAGACCGGCAGCCGCATGAACGATTATGTGGAGCTTTTGGGCAGTCCGATTCTGCCGGAGGACCGCATCGCGTTCCCGTACGACAAGAACTGCAAAGAGGGAAATCCGGTCGAGGACGCCAAAGGCGGCGTCTATTACGGCGGCTGGTAAGGAGGAACTGCGATGCTGGAAAACATCCGCGAAGCCTTTGACGGCATTCGTTCGCACAAACTCCGCAGCGCGCTCACCATGCTCGGCATTATCATCGGCATTGCGAGCATCATTGCGATTTCCTCCACGATCATGGGCACGAACGAGCAGATCAAGCAGAATCTGGTCGGCTCCGGCTCCAACGTCGTGACCGTCCGTCTCTATCAGGGCGATTATCCGTTTGAAAGCGCATGGACGGCCCTTCCGGAATACGTTCCGCCGCTCGACAGCGACACGCTCGAAGAGATCCGGGACGTCAAAGAGGTTGCTTCCGCCGCGTTCTATGCGCAGCGCGACGCCTACGGACAGATCCGAAGCGGCAGCAAAAGCCTTTCCGCGGGCACGATCTACGGTGTGGACCGGACCTTCCTTTCGGTGTACGGATTTACGATCCGCGCCGGACGCGGCTTCACCGACAGCGACTCGGAACAGTTCCGCAAGGTCGCGCTGATCGACGAGACCGTCTCCGCCGCGCTGTTCTCCGGCGCGAATCCGGTCGGCGAAACGATCGACATCTGCGGCGAGCCGTACGTCGTGATCGGCGAATTCACGCGCGCGTCGGACTTCCGTCCCACGGTGACCACGCTCGAGGAATACTTCACGTACAATACTTCGAGCGGCGGCAAGGTGCTGATTCCGTTCTCCACATGGCCGGTGCTCTTCCGCTATGACGAACCGCGTTCGCTGGTGATCCGCGCCGTGGACACCGATTCCATGACGGCTGCCGGCAGAAAAGCGGAGGAAATCCTGAACGGCACGATCCAAAAGGAAAACCCCGAAGTCCGGTACAAGAGCGAGGACCTTCTCGAACAGGCAAAGAACCTGCAGGAGCTTTCGAGCGCAACGAACCGTCAGCTCATTCTGGTCGCGGGCATTTCGCTCGTCGTCGGCGGCATCGGCGTTATGAACATCATGCTCGTGTCCGTCACCGAACGCACGCCGGAGATCGGTCTCAAAAAAGCGCTCGGCGCGCGCAGACGCCGCATCTCGGCACAGTTTCTGATCGAAGCGGGCGTTCTGACCTGCCTCGGCGGCATCCTCGGCGTGCTCGTCGGAATCGGGCTTGCCTACGGCATCTCGAAAATGTCCGGCGTTCCGATCTTCATCAGCTGGTACATCATCGCCGCGACGGTTGTGTTCTCGTTCGTCATCGGCATGGTCTTCGGCGCCATCCCCGCCTACCGCGCGGCGCGTCTCGATCCGATCGAAGCCCTGCGGCACGAGTAACATACCGCGTTTTGCACACATAAAAACAGCCCCGGAAAACCGGAGCTGTTTTTTTGTCGTTTGATTATTCCGCTTTGGGTGCGCCGACGGGGCAAACCTCCGCGCAGTTGCCGCACTCGATGCAGACGTCGGGGTTGATCTCGTACTTGCCGTCGCCCTCTGCGATCGCTTCAACCGGGCACTCTGCCGCACATGCGCCGCAGGAGATGCATTCATCCGTAATTTTGTATGCCATTGTTTATACCTCCTCATAAGATTTCATCCTCATTATAACAAATGCTCCGGATTTTGCAACCGTTTTTTTCAGCCGATTCATTCGGACGGTTCCGCACGATTCCTGTTGCTTTTGTTCTATGTTTGTCCCATGCCTTTTTTTCGACACGCGCCGCGTCATACAATCGTCAGGAACAGGAGGCGTATATGCAGTATTCGTTTCAACAGGGACTCTTAAACATGCCGCCGAAGGTCGACCCGGACCGGCGGCTTCTGCTTCTGCCGGTCGAGGAGATCAAGCCCGTCGGCGCGCGTCAGCGCCGCGCGATGGACCGCGCCGCGCTTTCCGAGCTGATGATCAGCATCGCGCAGATCGGGCTTTTGCAGCCGATCCTGGTGCGGCGGCTGCCGGAAGGCTTTGAGCTGATCGCGGGAGAGCGGCGTCTCAAGGCGTGCAGGCTTCTCGGCTATAAGGAAATCCCCTGCATCGTGGTGACCGCAAGCGAAGAAAGAAGCGCCGTGATGGCGCTTTCGGAAAACCTGCAGCGGCGGCCGCTGCACTTTCTGGAGGAGGCGGAGCGGCTGGACGCATTGCTGAAGAGCGGGTTTTCCGAGGAGCAGCTTTCGACCGTGCTCGGCAAAAACGACCCGTATCTTCCGAACCGTCTGCGGCTTCTGAAGCTGCCGAAAGAGACGCGCTCGCGTCTTCGTGCGGACGGACTGTCGGAACGGCATGCGCGCGCGCTGCTCAGACTCGGCGACGACGAACGGCAGCAGCAGGCGATCGACATGATCGAACAGCGAAAGATGAACGGACCCGCCGCGGAACGGCTCGTCGATTCTCTGAACCGCGCGCCCGGCGCAGCGCCGATGCGGATCCTCCGCTGCTCGCGCGATTGCCGGCTCTTCATCAACAGCGTCAAAACCTGCATCGAACAGCTCGACGGCTCCGGTATTTCCGCCGCGATGGAGGAAACGCGCCGCGAGGACGGCGTCGATCTTCTGATCCGCGTGCGGACATAAAAAAAGGACCGGGACGATTTCCCGATCCGTAACGTGTTATTCCTTTCCGTACAGCGCCTGGCGAAGCAGAATCCGGTTCTTTTCAAACGCGGGCAGCAACGCGTAACCGCCGTCTGCGTTGAGCTCGGTATAGGCGTCGTCGAACGGCAGCCGCAGCGTCTGAAACGTCAGTTCGTCCGAAACCGCCATCTCATAGCCTACGCCGCGCAGCGTTTCAAAATCGACGTTCGTGCGGATGCTCTTGAAGATCGTGCGGAAGAACGGGTATAAAAACTCGCTGTCGAACGAGTCCTGCAGATAGAGAAACGCGTCGTGCACGATCTCCACCTGCCGGTCCGCCCTGCCGAGATCGCCCTTGTTGTCGGACGCGCGGTCTGAAAGCAGCGTGACGATCTGTTCGCCGGTCAGCTGCTGCTTTCCTTTCGTCAGCGAACAGCCGCACGCCGCGTTGATCGTTTCCGCCTCCTCGGCGGTCAGATCCGCAGGGATGCCGTTGATCCCGTCTGCAAGCGCTTTCAGCTCCTCCGTCCCCGTAACGACATAGTTCTGAATATCCAGCTCGAACACGTCGTTGACCGTGTTGATGAGCTGTCCGACGCCGCCGCGCGAATAGGCGGTGTTGATTCGCTTCCACTCGGATTCCGAAAGCGGAACGAGCGTGTCGCGCGCAATAGAAACGACCGTGAATTTCTGCAAAAGCTGGTTATAGGACGCGATGAACATCATATCCGTCTGCCGCTCTTCCGAGGACAGGGACCCGTTCTGCACAACGATGAGCATCGAGAAGATGAAGCGGTCGATCTTCTTCTGCGCAAAGATCGGAACCTCTTTGATCTCGCCCGTCTCATAGTAATCGACGTCGTTTTTCATGGCGCTGTCGAAGAGCGCGGCGTCCGGCGTGGGAAGCGCGTTGATGTCGATCGGCGCATATTTGCGTCCGACCGTCTGCACACCGCACGAAACCGGGTGGAATCCGCGGCTGTCACAGGTGAAGAAATGCACGTCGCGGCACATCTGCACCTTTGTCGTTCCGAGCACGATTCCGAGCACGGCGAGCAGCGCGAATGCAATGCACAGCGCAAAGAACGCGGTTCTGAGCTTGTTTTTCGGTTTTATCCGTTCCGTTTCCGGCTGTTCCGCAAGCGGGCGTTTTTCTTTCGTTTCCATCGCGCCTCCTCAAAGAACGATCAGCACGACGTCGATCGCCAGCATGACAACGGTGAGGATCGACATCAGAACGATGCCGACGATCCAGCCGGTCTTTTTTTCCGTATGCTTTTCCATGGGATCAATTCTGCGGCATGTGATCGGGATGCAGCGTCGAAAGATCCGGCGCCGTGCCGTTTTCATCGTATTCCGCAAACGCAAGCAGGTCGAGGATGTTTCTGCCGGCAACGCCGTCTCCGTCCTTGTCCTGACCGGAAGGCACGTTGATCGTCTTGCCCATGAACAGCATGACCGCGGAATTTCCGCCGTCCAGGTTGATCGCGTCGGTGCAGCCGAGCGAAAGCATCAGCTCTGCCAGCTCCTGCTCGGTCATCCCGATCGACGTCTTCGTTCTGCCGTCGACCGCAACCGCGATATAATGACCCGGTTCGCAGTATCCGAAAACGATGCGCGGATGGCGCTCTTTCGTTTTCAGACCGCTCTGAATCTTGCCGTCCTGCACAAGAACCGGTCCGAACTGCAGCGCGTGGAGCACGCCGCCGTTCTTTTTGTCTTCCTTGGCGAGGTTAAAGTTCTGATTGCGTCTCAGATTGAACATCTTCACACTGCCGTCGCGATAGACGGTGAGGATGCCTGCGCGGAACGGGATATCCGCCGCAACCTGATTCTTATACTTCTTTCCGTTGTGTACGACAAGCCCCGCATTCATCGTTCCGCTGATGCCGAACACCGCGTTGATCCGGTTTGCGAAATCCTCGGGATCCTCGCGCGGCGCCTGATACTTGCCGTTGCTGAACTCCGTGCGGAAGCAGTTGATGTTGCGCATCCAGATATCCGCGACATAAAAGACAATCCGGTCTTCGCTGTCCTCGTAACGGGTGACCGCAACGCGCAGTTCGTCGCTCTGATAGCTCCAGTCCGCGCTCCAGCCGGTATCCTTTGCGGGATACCGCTCCGTGGTGACGTCCCCCTCCTCCGGCGCGCGCGAAGGCTCCGGCGTCGCGGCAGGGTCGGGCGTCGGTCTCGGCGTGGATTCGCCGGGCTTCGGCGTGGTGGGTGCAAGCGGCTGTCCGCCCTCGCCGAAGAGGACGCCTTCAAACGTGACCGTATCTTCGCCGATATCGATCCAATCCTCCTCGACCGTGTCTGTTTCGCCGCTGTCAACCGCAGGCGGATTGCCGCGATCGCACGCAAACGTGCCGAGCAGCATAAGCGCCGACAGCCCGGTCAGCGCCGTATTTCTCAAAAATCGCTTCATATTCATTTATCCTTTCCCGTCTTGCTTGCGCATTCCGGTATTTTGCCGGCAGGATTCGCTCCGCCGGACGACATCATTCCTTTTATATCTTATCGAATCCGCACAAAAAAAGCAAGCCCATAGAAAAGATTTTGCATTTCTACCGCATTTGCCTTAAAGAGAAAGCGCCGGAACCGAAAAAGCACCTGTGCATAAACAGCAAAAACCGGGATCGATGGACCCCGGTTTTTGTTTCAAAGAAGTTCCCCCGCCTCTGCGCTGCGGCAAAAGCCGGGCGTCGGCGGCGATTGTTATTTGCGTTTCAGCAGCTTTTTCATGCCGTGCACCGCCTTGCGCAGCGGCGTGATCCCGTAAAGTTTCTGTTTGACGACCTTCCTTAGCACGCGGCGTTTTCGGTAGTCCCGGACGCGGTGCAGCATGCCTTTGACGCCCTTTTCCCGCTGTGCCGGCACGGGCTTCGGTTCCGGCTTCTTCTCCGGTTCCGGCTTCTTGACAGGCGCAGGCTTTTTCACGGGCTCGGACGAAACCTCGTCGAATCGTTTCTGCATCGCTTCGTCCACGCGCTTATAATGCGGATCGGCGGCAAAGCTCTGCAGCTCGATGCGCAGTCCCTGATACAGCGGCATCAGCTCGGACTGCTTCATCCCCGTGACCAGCAGAATTTTGGTGTTGTCGACGATGCGGTGCAGCATGCGGTCGTACTTGATCTGCCAAGGACGTCCGACGATCTCCGCGTACGTCCGAAGCGGCACGTACCTGACCTGAAAGCCCAGAATCTTCTGATAGATTTTCAGCACATTGTTCCATGTGACGGTCTCGGCGCTTGCCGCGGTATACGCTTCGCCGTACGCGGCTTCGTTCAGCACGAGCCTTGCGATCATCTTTCCGACGTCGCCCGCCCACGTCATGGCGGCGCGGCGATCGAGCATCTCTTTCGGGAAAACGACCGGCTTGCCGTTCAGCGCGCGGACGAGAAATTCGTTCGCCTCCATCGTGCCGAGCTGGAACCGGTCGCCCGCGTAGCAGATCGACGGGCGGACGATCGTGTAATTCCGGTAACCGGACGCCCGCAGAATGTCCTCCTGCCTCGCCTTTGCAAGACCGTACTCGTCGGTCTTCAGGTATTCCGGATCGTCGACGCTGTCCAGAAGCCGCGGGCTTTCCTCCGTGATCGGCGCGCAGCCGCAATCGCCGTACACGCGGTACGAGGACAGAAAAACATAATGCGCGGTATGCTTCAAAAGCTTTTCCGCGCGCTTTTGAAACGCTTCGGTCGAATAGATCATGAAGTCGACGATCGCATCGAATCCTTCTTCCAGCAGCGCATCCAAAAACGTATCGTCCTTGGCGTTGCCCTGCCGGTATGAGATGCCTGTCCCGTCCTGTTCGTGCGGCTCGCGGCTCGTAACGGCGACCGAAAACCCGCGCCGGATCAGTTCCGGCGCAACGTGCGTGCCGATCGCCCCCGTGCCGCCGAGCAGCAGAATCCGTTTCCGTTCCTCCATAGGCGTCACCCGATCGGACGGTTGTACGCGCGAAGGTTTCTGAGCGCGGTCTGCTCGTCCTCCGCCTCCGTGAAGATCTCGAACACCACGGGACGATCAAACGCGTCCCGCCTGCAGAACCTGCCGATCTCCGCGTCGAACGTTTCCTTGTCCGATGCCGAAAGATACGCAAAGCCCATCGACTCCGCCCACGCCTTCGCGCTTCCGAAATGTCCGTGCGCCGCGATATACTCGTCGGTATCGGACCCCCACAGCTTCTCGAGACTCGCGTTTAAGCGGAACTCCGCGCCGCGCGCGTTGTTGACGAGCAGGATCCGGAGGTTCTTTCCCATGTGCCGGTTGCCGAGCGCGTTCATGTCGTAGAAGAAGGCAAGATCGCCGATCAGCGCAAACGACAGGCAATCCTCCCTTGCGAGTGCCTGTCCGAATGCCGTGGACACGGCGCCGTCGATGCCGAAACCGCCGACGTTGGAGCTGACCGTGATGCTCGGATCGAGCGGGAAATAGTTCATGCTGCGCAGCGAATTCAGGATCCCGAGGTGCAGAAAGCTGTTCTTCGGCAGCAGCTTCGAGAGCTTCGACGCCGCATACAGATTGCTGAGCGGCAGCATCGGAATCTTCGTCTCCGGGACTTCCTCCTTCACGGCAGCATAATACTTCGTATCGCCTTCGGCGTCTCCGAACGCCTCGAAGAAGAAGCGTTCCGAACAGAAGAAGAGCTTTTCCACGATCTCCGCGCCGTGGCGGTTGTGGAATCTGCGGTCCTCCGAGATGCGCCAGACGCGTACGCCTTTGAAGATCGGAGACGCGCTGTAATCGCCGGAGACCGAACCGAGGTCGATCAGAAGCTCCGGCATGGTCGTCAGCGTATGGAAATCGCAGGCGACGGAGCTTCGGATTGCGTGTTTTCCGGTATAGTTCGCGGTGTGATCGCCGAACACCGGCGCGTCGAACCGCTCCGCAAACATTTCGATCGCCGCTTTCGTTTCCGCGTCGAACGGCTTATGCGCGCCGATATACAGCGCGACGCGTTTGCCCTGCAGCGCCGCCGTCAGCGCATCCTTCGGAAAGGTTTCGGCGTCGTATACGTCGATCTTCTGCACGTCCGGCAGCCGTTCCGTTTTGAACGAATACAGATTTCCGACCGGCAGATTGATATGCACCGGACCCGCGTCGCGGCGCGTCGCGGTGTACAGCGCTTCGTTGACGAGCTGCACGCAGGCGCGCCAATCCTCCGTGTCCTTGATGAGCGGCAGGATCGCAGAGAAACGCTTTGCGTCGTTCTGCGAAACGGTACGGTCCGTCATCTGCGGCATCAGATCCGAATAGCAGGGCGAATGGTGCTGCGAGGTGATCGCGATGACCGGCAGCCCGCGATAATACGCTTCGGTCATACCGGGAATATAATCGCGCGAGGCGGTCGCCCCCGTACAGGACAGCGCAACCGGCTCGCCAGTCGCAAACGCAAGCCCGCAGGCGAGATACGCTGCGCCGCGCTCGTCGACCGCGGAATATCCCTCAAAGAACGGGTCCGTCTGCACCGCGCGCGCGATCGGCACGTTCGTCGTACCGGGTGAAACGACGATCTTTCTGATATTGTATTTTTTCAGCAGCGCCAGCACGATCTGGGCGTTTTTGTCATCGGTGTACATGATCGGTCCTTTCTGCTCCGCGGGCTTTATATATGCGGGAATCGTTCTTGCGGGGATCGGCACGGGTTCTTCCGGAGGCTTCTGCGCCGTTTGCACCGGTTCGGGTTCAGACCGCTCCGTGACCCAGGCAGGGCTCTCTCTGCCGCCGCACAAAAACCGGAGATAGCGTTCGGATTCGGTGCGGAGCGCATCGAGCGCGGAGAACGCAGCGTTCCAGTCGGAGGCGATGCCGAGGATCCGTCCGACCTCTGCGGGATCGTCCGTACAGCGGTCCGAAAGCCCGAGCTTTTCGAGAAGCTCCGAAACGCGGTTGCCGGTCTCCTTGTGCAAAACCGTCGCAAACCGCTTCTTAAACAGGATCGAGAACACCGTCCCGTGGAACGAATTGGTCACGACAAAGGCAGCGTTCTTCACATACCACAGGAACTCCTGCGGCGATGTGATCCGCTGGTCGCCGAGCCTGCGGTTTTCGGCGTTCGGGTTGCCGTTGACGTCGATGATGTGCAGCTCGGTTTTCGCGGCGAGCTTCTTTGCCGCTTCGTTCGCCTGCTTCTGCGCCGCGCCGGGCATTGTGTAAACCAGGATATACGGCTCGGTTTCCGGCGGTTCCTTCGGCAGCAGCGCTTCATACGCTTCGGCGGTCAGCAGCAGCGTCGGGTCGACGTCGATGTGGATCGGAACCGATTCCCCCGCGGCTTCCCGCACGTCCTTCAAAAACCTGGTTTCCCGGAGCGAAACGGCGTCGAGCCGCTTCAAAAGCGGCGCGATCTCGCGCTTTGCGGCTTCGGGGTCGGAAAAATAGCTCCCGACCGCATAGGTCGCGCGCTTCGCCTTTCTCCGCCCGAACTTCAGAAAATAGACGGGGTCGAATGTATGATCGGTAAGATTGCTGTTCCAGAGCTGATCGCTGCCGGCGAGATACAGGTCGCACTTCGGCGGAAACAGCTTCAGCGCACGGAGGCTCCGGTACATGCGCGTTTCATGCAGATATTCCTTTCGGAATGCGTCGAACTTTTCTTCGCGCACGAGACGCGGCTTCGCGTCCTTCCAGGAGCGCACCGTATCGCGAAAGCCCTTAACGCCGTTTTTGACGTGCGCAAACACGTTCGGCGCAGGTTCGCGCAGTTTTTTTCCGCCGTAATAGAATGGGTTTTTATAGGAGGCGTACCGGTTCTGATGATACCACGGGCAATAATTGATGACCTGCACCTCGTGCCCCTGCGCTTCGAGCACATGCTCGAGCGCATAGCATTGCAGTGCAGCGCCGCAATTAAACGGAAAATGGAATGTAACGGTTCCGATCTTCATGCCCTTTTTTATTTCCCGTACTTGATTTTATACCTGACCGCGTTGATCCGATCCAGCGCGGTGTCGGCGATCTTCCACAGCTGCATCGTGAGGCTCAAAAGCCGCGGGCTCTTCCGACGGACCGCAAACGCGATCTTGCGCGTAAAGCCGGAACTCTGCCGGATCGAACATCTTGCCGCCGCCTGTGACTCCGGAAAGCGCATCATGATGCGGTATTCTTCGAGTTTTTCCCTGTGCGAAAGCGGCGCGCTCAGTATTTTCATGCTCGTCGCCTTGATGACCAGCATGAAGATCGCCTCGAGATTCGGACGGAATTCTCCCATGCCGTTCTTCTCGAGCAGTTTGACGCGCTTATTGAACCCGCTTGCGAGAAAGCGGAACGTGTCCTTGCGGTACGCCTTGCTGAGCGTTTCGTCCGATTGCCGGTAGCGGTACATGATCTCGCCGAGCGCCGCGACGGTGTTGACGTACTCGATATAGCGCACGTTGAAGTCGCAGTCCTCCTCGTAGGTGATCTCCGGATCGAACCGGATTGCATGGTCGCGGATGATGTCCATCCGGTAGAGCTTTGCCCAGATCGACACGCCGAACAGGTTCGTCCGCGAATCCGTGTAAACGGTGAGAAACTCCTTCAGGTCCTTCATCAGAACGACCGAAAACCGCGTAAACACGTACTTCTGTGTCCAGTCCGCGCGGAAACGTTCATAGCTGCAGATCGTGAGGTCGGTCTCATAGGTCTCCGTTGCGCGCAGCATCTTTTCCAGATAGGTCGGAACCATCAGATCGTCCGCGTCGAGAAACGCGAGATAGGTCCCGCGCGCCGCGTCGATCCCGGCGTTTCTTGCGCTCGACACGCCGCCGTTTTCCTTATGAATGACACGGAAACGCGGATCGTCGTGTACGATCTTGTCGCAGATGCCGACGCTCTTGTCCGTCGAACCGTCGTCGACGAGGATCGCTTCCCAATCCCGAAACGTCTGATTCCGGACGGAATTCACGCATGCCCAAAGAAATCTGCCCGCATTGTAAACCGGTATGACCACACTGATGATCGGCGTCTCTCCCATAATACTCTGATACTCTCCCCTGCTTTACTGATCCTGTTTCGGTTCTTTTTTCAAATGCTGGTGCTCGTATGCCCAGTACACGTGCTTCGGCGCGCCGAGCTTTTTGACCTCCCCGTGGTCCAGCCAGACGGCGTGCTGACAAAGCTCCATGACCGGCGCTTTTGCATGAGAAACGAACAGCAGCGTCGTCCCGTTCGCCAAAAGCTCCTTGATGCGCTTGCGGCATTTCGCCTGAAACGCCGCGTCGCCCACCGCCAGCACCTCGTCCACGATGAGAATATCCGGATCGGTGATCGTCGCAACCGCAAAACCGAGCCGCGCGCGCATGCCGCTTGAATAATTCTTGATCGGCAGCTCCATGAAATCCTGCAGCTCCGCAAACTCCACGATCTTATCGTACTGCTCGCGCATGAACTTGCGGCTGTGTCCCAGAACCGCGCCGTTGATGAAGATATTCTCCTTTGCGGTCAGGTTCGGGTCGAAGCCCGCGCCGAGCTCGATGAGCGGCGCGATGTTTCCCTTGACCTCAACCGTGCCGCGGTACGGCGTGAGGATCCCGCAGATCAGTTTCAGAAGCGTGCTCTTGCCTGCGCCGTTCGGTCCGATCAGCGCCCACGACTCGCCCTTCTGAATCACGAGATTGACGTCCTTTAACGCGTAGAATTCCTTGAACCGGAGCTCGCGCTTCACAAGCTTGACGAAATACTCCTTGAGGTTGTCCACCATCTCGCCCGCGATATTGAACCGCACGGACGCATGTTTGACCCGGATGACGACCTCCGGACGCTTCGGTTTTACAGGCGCGGCAGGCTTCTTCGCATCCGCGGACCCGACAGACTCCGCCCGTACCGCGTCCGGCGCCGCCGGGATCTTTGACGCTTCCGGGATCTGTTCCGTATGCAATTGTTCCGTAATGATCTGTTCCATGCGTCGCCTCAGATATACAGAATAAACTTGTTCTTGGTCGCGTTGAACGTTACGCCGCCGATCGCGAGCATGATGAGCGCGCAGATCGCGCCGCGTATCAGAAGAGAGCCGAACGGCGCTTCGATCCCGGGAATATCATACTGCATGATGCAGTAGCGGAACTGCTGGATATACATGTACATCGGATTGAACCGGCGGATAAACAGACCGAGCGCCGACATCGAAACGACGTTCCGGTCCTTGGAATCGTTGAAGCTCTCCAGCGAATAGAAGATCGGCGTCAGATACATCCACGCGAGCGTGACGACGCTCCAGATGTTTTTGATGTCGCGGAAGAACACGGTTCCCGCGGCAAGCAGCAGCCCGAGACCGAGACAGAAGACGTAAAGCTCGAGGATCGTCACCAGCGACATCAGGTTCATCCAGCGGAACGGTTCGCCCGTCGCCAGCATGACGATCAGCAGCGCGCCGAGTGAAAACACGAAGTTGACCATGCAGCTCGTGACTTTGCTGAGCGTAAAAATGTATTTCGGGACGTAGGTCTTCTTCAGAAGCGCCGCGCTGCCGACCACGGAATTCAGCGCCTGATTCGAGGATTCGCGCATGAAGGAGAACAGAATGTTGCCGCAGATCAGGTACAGCGGATAGTTTGTGATGTTGCGCTTGAACATCTTGGTGAAGACGATCGCCATGACCGCCATGGAAAGCAGCGGGGTCAGAACGCTCCAGAGATAGCCGAGAAAGCTCCTCCGGTATTTCATTTTGATATCGCGCTGCACCAGAAGCACCAAAAGATCCCAGTAACGGAAAAACTTCTTGACGCGCTCCTTGGTGAGTTTCCAGTATTGTTTCACTTTTTTCTTCATCGACGTGCGATAATCTCCCTGATTGCTTCTGTTGTCCGCTCCGAGGCGTTTGCGTCGCGCAGCGTGAAGAACCGATCGACCCGTTCTCCGTACGGCGGCTCCATGCGGCATTCATGCCCGATCGTTTCTTTCAGCGCCGAAAGCGCTTCCGGCACGGTTTCCGTGACCGGTCCGAATCCGTCCCGCGCATAATCGAAATAGCCGGCGGGCAGATGTCCCTTCCGGAATGTTTCGCGGTCGAACTGATAATAGACGACCGGCTTTTTCTGAAACGCGAAGTCCATGAACACGCTCGAAAAATCCGTGACGAGCACCGCCGCGTTCCGGATGAGCTCCGGCACGGAGACCTCGCTCCAGCGCCGGATCGCGATCCGTTCGGAAGCCGTCGTGAACGCGGTTTCGAATCGCGACATGTTCCGGTGCACGCAGAAAACGGCGTGTCTGCCGGTCTCTTTAAGCAGCGCGTCGAGCGCCGGATCGTTGATGAACGCCTGCCAGCCGCGGTAATATGCGCTTTCGGAAAACGCGGCTTCCGAGCGGCATTCGCGTTCGATCCACATCCGCCACGTCGGCAGAATCAGCACGAGCGACGGATCGGGTTTTGCAGTAATCAAATCGTCGAACCGGCAAAAGCCCGTATACCGCACGACGCCCGGCGCATAGCCGAACGTGTCGCGGACGAATTCATATTCCGGCTTTGCCGCGCAGCAGAACAGCGAGAGCTTTGCCTGTTCCGCATGCAGAAACGGCAGATCGTCCTTCGTGACGCCGTGCTGCAGAAAGACGCGCGGCGTTCCGATCCAGCCGAGCACGACCTCCAGAACGTAGCACACCGCCGCGTTCGGCTTGCCGCCCTTCTGGCTCGAAACATTGACCTCGGCGGCAAGGTAGTAAATCCAATGCCGAAGGCTGCCGTATTCGACCGTCTCGCCGAGCGCGGCAACCGTTTCGTATGCGGGAGAACGGCGCTTGATCGCATAGACCGCGTCGATCTCCGGATGCTTTATCCTGAGATGCCGGAAAAGCGCAAAGGCATTGTCCTGCGCCTCGTACGCGTATTCGCACAGCAGCCACAAATGCCTGCGCCGCATCCTGAGAATCGCGGCGGGCAGCAGTGCGAGCAGGAACAAAAACCCGTGCAGGATGTCCGCCGGGCGGACCCTTCTGAGCTTTTCGAGCAGGGATTCCTTCATAGCCAGTAACGCTTCACGCCGTGTACGCAGTAGCCGATAAAGGATGCGGCACGCCGGAAAAATCCGATTCCGAGATACCGGTAGGAACGCCACGTCATCCGTGCCGAGCGCAGCTTGTTGCCGGATTTCGATCCGCCGGAGATGCGGTAGCGCACGAGCGTTTCGTTGATGCCCGCCGCCTTCGCGCCGGATTTCAGAATCCGGTACCAGCTGATGAGATCCTCGTGCAGATCGCTGCGTTCCATCGGATGCGCAAGATACACGTCCCGCTTCACGAGCACCGTGCTTGTGATGATGTCGCTGCCGGAGAGGATCCCGTTTGCCGTGACCGTTTCCGGAACGGCAAAGATCTTTCCGGTCTTTTTTCCGGTCTTGTCAATGCACGCCGCCGCCGTATAGACGAGCTGCGCGCCGGTTTTCTCCGCCGCCGCAAGCTGCTTTTCGAGCTTGTCCGGCTCCCAGAGATCGTCGCTGTCGAGGAAGGCGATCCAGTCCGCTTTCGCCTCCCGGACGCCGCGGTTTCTTGCCTCCGCAACGCCGACGTTTTTCTTGAGCGCAATGACCGTAAGCCGCGGTTCTTTTCGCGCAATGCGCTTCAGAATCGCCTGCGACTCCCTGTCCGGCGAATCGTTTACGACGATGACCTCAATCCCGGAAACCGTTTGAGACAACGCCGAACAAACGCTGCTTTCCAGCGTTTGACTGCACCGGTATGCAGGTATGACGACACTGACCTTAAGGGTCAACGCTCTTCCTCCTCTCTTCGGATCGCGGAAAGCTCCCGCTCAAACGGACCGTTGTATACAAGGTCCCCGAAGGCTTTTTTCCCGATGCGCGTACACGCGCGCGCCGCGCGGATCGCCGGATTCAGAAGCTTTGTTCTTCCCGGCTTCCGTCCGTGCGCCCGCATCGACCGCGCAATCAGATCGCTCGTGGAAACGGGCTTCTCCTCCTGCGGAATGAAAATACCCGAACGCGGCGCGTCAAGAAGCGCGCGCACCGTTTCGCACAGGGTTTCGATCGCGAGCATGCTGCGGCGGTTTTCGAAATCGGGACAGGCCGGCAGATGCGCCGCAATGCGGTCGAGCTTTGCCGGGTTGCCCTTTGCGCCGGGTCCGAACACGACCGGCGCGCGCAGAATCGTCACGGCGAACGAATCGTCCGCAAGCGGGGCGATCCGCTGCTCCGCCTCGAGCTTGGACCGGTCGTACCGGGTTTTCGGACAGAGCGGGGTTTCGCCGTCGATCACGCCCTCGATCTTGCCGTATACGCCGATCGAGCTCATAAAGACAAACTGCTTCACGCCTTCGCGCTTTGCCTTTTCGGCAAGCGTGAAGGTGAGATCCCGGTTGACCGCGTCATAGAGCGGCTGCAGCCGTTCGATATCCTTTTGATGGACGATCGCGGCGACGTGGACGACCGCGTCCGCGCCGTGAAAGTCATATTCTTCGGGCGTATGACCGTGCATCGACAGCGTTTCCGTTTCGTACCGGTCCGCAAAGCGGCCGAGATACGCTTCGATATGCGTGCCGATAAAGCTGTGTGCGCCCGTAATCAGAATCCGCTTCATTCGTACTCTTTTCTGTGTTCGTTGGCGTGCTCGCCCTCTTCAAAACCCTTTCGCGTCAGCACCGCCGCAACCGTTTTCCAGAGGATCTTAAGATCCGTCCAAAACGTGATGTGCGCCGCGTATTCGCCGTCGAATTTTGCCTTGTCCTCCACAAACAGCACGTCCCGCCCGTTGACCTGCGCAAGACCCGTGAGTCCCGGAAGAACGTCGTTCGCGCCGTATTTGTCCCGCTCCTCGATCAGATCGTACTGGTTCCAGAGCGCGGGACGCGGTCCCACGATCGACATCTTGCCGGTGAAGATCTGGAACAGCTGCGGAAGCTCGTCGAGACTGGAGCGGCGGATGATCCGTCCGGCTCTTGTGATCCAGTGATGCGAATCGGAGAAAAGGTGCGTCGGAACGTCGTTCGGCGCGTCCTTTTTCATCGTGCGGAATTTCAGAATCTCAAACGTGGTCTTGTGGATGCCGATCCGCGTCTGCCGGAAGAACACCGGACCCTCGGAATCGAGCCGGATCCATACCGCCAAAATAAGAAACAGCGGCCAGAGCAGCAAAATTGCCAGCCCCGACAGGATGATATCCAGTACGCGTTTCCAATATTTCCGATACATTTCCGCTCCGATCGGTTCGATTCACAGACTGTGTCAATGTCAAAGAGCACACCTCTGCGACTATAATACCGTAACCGTATCATAGCACAGCTATGCAAAAAAAGCAACCGCACGCGAACATATCTTAATAGAAATATAAGAAAACAACCGTCTCTATACGCTTTTTCCTCTTGACAAAGTCCCTGTTTTCGCGGTATCGTATACGAGGATTGAAAACCGCATATCGTCCCGAACGATGGGCCCGGGAGAGGCCGTAAATCACGGCGCCGAAGGGGACTGCAAAAACTCTCAGGCAGAAGGATCGGACCCGGACGGGACTCCGGAAAGGAAAGGGCGTCCGCCCTTTACGCCGTCGGTGCAACCGCGTGCTGCGGGAATCTCTCAGGCTCAATACGGAGGCGCAAGGTACGGGCGTACTTTGCGCTTTTTCATATTCTGCGGCGGGGCCGCAAACTGTTCAAATCAAGAAGGAGGATTCTTATGAGCGAACTCAAACGTACCCTTTTGTACGACGCGCACGTTGCGGCAGGCGCAACGATGGTCGACTTCGGCGGCTGGGAAATGCCGATTCAGTATCCCGAAGGCATCGTTGCCGAGCATCTGTATACCAGAAGCGCCTGCGGTCTTTTCGACGTCTCCCACATGGGACGTCTTCTGATCGAAGGTCCGGAACGGGTCGCGTTTCTGCAGCATGTCCTTTCGAGCAACGTGCAGAACCTCGGCATCAATCAGGCGCAGTACTGCATCATTCCCGCAGAGGACGGCAGCGCGGTCGACGACGCGTATCTCTACCGCTTCGAGGAGGAACGGTTCCTGCTCGTCGTCAACGCGTCCAACACCGACAAGGATCTTGCATGGTTCGAGCCGATCGTGAAGAACTTCGACTGCACGATCAAAAACATCACGAACGAGACCGTCTCCATCGCGGTGCAGGGTCCGAAGAGCGAAGAGATCTTAAAGACCCTCGCAGGCGTCGACGAAGTCACCAAGCCCGCCCGCAACAACCTGTCCACGCTGATGATGGAAGGTCATGAGGTGCTTGTTTCCAGAACGGGGTACACCGCGGAACCGATCGGCTATGAGCTGTTCATCAAGAACGAAGACGCGCTGTGGGCATGGAACCGCCTCATTGAGCTCGGCGGCAAGCCGGCAGGATTGGGCGCGCGCGACACGCTCCGCATGGAAGGCATGCTCCCGCTGTACGGCGACGAAATGGGCGTCGACGAAGAGGGCAAGCCGATGCCGATCTTTGCGCTCGCGCTTGCGAAGTTCGCCGTCTCCTTCGACGAAGCGAAGGGCGATTTCGTGGGCAAAGCAGCGCTCCAAAAGCAGGCGGAAGCGCAGGCCTCCTTCAAGGCGAAGGACTACAATCCCGAAGCGATGGCGACGCTCCCGAAGCGCGTCCGTCCGATCGTTCTTCTGGACCGCGGCGTCATGCGGCACGGCATGGGCGTCTACAGAAACGGCGAGCAGATCGGCTGGGTCACCAGCGGCACGATGATTCCGTACTTTATGACGGAAGGCGAAGGCGCAGACGTGAAGCTCCTTCCCGAAACGGGCAAGCGCGCGATCGGCATCTGCTACATCAGCTCCGACGTTCCGGTGAACGGCGAAGTCGAAGTCGACGTCCGCGGCAAGCGGCTGAAGGCTGCAATTCCCTCGAAGCACATCACAAACAATGTCCCGCCCTATGTGGTGCCGGTCATTTATAAGAAAAAATAAGTTCAGGAGGATATTACCATGACGATCAAACCCGAATTACAGTACAGCAAGGACCACGAGTGGGTCAAAGAAGAAGACGGTCTCTTTGTGATCGGCATCTCCGATTTCGCGCAGGACGCGCTCGGCGATCTCGTTTTTGTGAACCTGCCGGAAGTCGGCGACGCAGTCACCGCGGGTGAAGCGTTCGGCGACGTCGAATCCGTCAAAGCGGTTTCCGACCTTCTCTGCCCCGTCACCGGCACCGTTGCCGAAATCAACGAAGAGCTTCTCGACGCACCCGAAAAGCTGAACGAGGATCCCTACGGCGCATGGATCATCAAGGTTTCCGACGTTTCCGCAACCGAAGAGCTTCTGGATGCAGCCGCATACGAAGCGTTTTGCGCGGAGGCATAAGGCATGGGAAGCTACGTTCCTTCCACCGAGGAACAGCGTCGGGAAATGCTGAACGCGATCGGGCTGAACGACTTTCGTGAGCTCTATCGCGACGTCCCGGAAAGCATGATTCTGAACCGTCCGCTCAATCTGCCCGAGGGCAGAAGCGAGATGGAAGTGCGCAATGCGATGGCAGAACTTGCGGCGAAGAACACCGTCTATAAGACCGTGCTTCGCGGCGCAGGCGCATACGATCATTACATTCCGTCGATCGTGAAGTATATCCCCGCAAAGGAAGAGTTCCTCACCGCATACACGCCCTATCAGGCGGAGATTTCCCAGGGCGTTCTGCAGTCGATCTTCGAGTATCAGACGATGATCGCGGAGCTTACCGGCATGGACGTTTCCAACGCGTCCGTGTATGACGGCGCGACAGCGGCTGCGGAAGCCGCCGCAATGTGCCGCGACCGCAAACGCCGCGTCACCCTGATTTCGGCGACGACGCATCCGGACGTCATCAACACCGTCCGCACCTACTGCTACGGCACCAACGACGAGCTGGTCGTCGTCCCGCAAAAGGACGGCAAAACCGACACGGAAGCGCTGAAATCCCTGCTGAACGCGAACGTTGCGTCGTTCTATGTGCAGCAGCCGAATTTCTACGGCATCTTTGAGGACGCCGAAGCGCTCGGCGCGCTCGTGCACGAGGCAGGCGCGATGTTCGTAATGGGCTGCAACCCCATCGCGCTCGCGATCATGAAGACCCCGAAGGACTTCGGCGCGGACGTCGCTGTCGGCGAAGGTCAGCCGCTGGGCATGCCGATCGGCTTCGGCGGTCCGTATCTCGGCTTTATGGCGACTACGCAGAAGAACATCCGCAAGCTCCCCGGCCGCATCGTCGGCGAGACGACGGATCATGACGGCAACCGTGCATACGTGCTTTCGCTGCAGGCGCGCGAACAGCACATCCGCCGCGAAAAAGCGAGCTCCAACATCTGCTCGAACGAAGCGCTTTGCGCGCTGACCGCGGGGCTCTATATGGCAACGATGGGTCCGGACGGCATGGCGGAGGTCGCCAACCAGTCGATGGCAAAGGCGCATTACCTTCAGAAAGCGCTGTGCGCCGTCCCCGGCGTGAAGCTGCGCTACGACGCGCCGTTCTTCCATGAATTCCTGCTCGACATGCCGAAGTGCAGAGAAATCGAACAGGCGCTGGCGGAAACCGGCGTTCTGTCCGGGCTTCCGTATGAGGGCGGCATGCTCTGGTGCGTCACCGAAAAGGTTTCGAAGGCGACGCTCGACAAGGTCGTTTCCGTCGTGAAGGAGGTGCTCGCATGAAGCTGATTTTTGAAAAGAGCGTAAAGGGACGCAAATGCGATATTCTGCCGAAGTGCGACGTCGAAACCGCTGCGCTGCCGGAGGGCTTCGCACGCGAAACCGCGCCGCGGCTTCCCGAGATGAGCGAGACCGACGTTTCCCGCCACTACACCGAGCTCAACAAGCAGGTGCACGGCGTGAACTGCGGCTTCTATCCGCTCGGTTCCTGCACCATGAAGTACAACCCGCGCATCGACGAAGAAGCGGCGGCAATGGAAGGCTTTACCGGCATCCATCCGCTCGCGCCGAAAGCCTCCGTCAAAGGCGCTTTGGAAGTGCTCGACACCCTGCGCACGGATCTTTGCGAGATCACCGGCATGGACGATATGACCTTCCAGCCCGCAGCGGGCGCGCACGGTGAATTCACCGGCGTTCTGCTCATCAAGCAGTATCACGATTCGCGCGGAGACAAAAACCGCACCAAGATCATCGTGCCGGATTCCGCGCACGGAACCAACCCCGCGACGGCGGCGATGTGCGGCTATCAGGTCGTGAACATTCCGTCCGCACCGAACGGCTGCGTCGATCTTAACGAGCTCAAAAAGGTCCTCGGCGACGACGTTGCGGGTCTGATGCTGACGAATCCGAACACGGTCGGCATCTTTGACGAGAACATTCTCGAGATCACGAAGCTCGTGCATGAAGCGGGCGGTCTGTGCTACTACGACGGCGCAAACGCGAACGCGATCATGGGCATCGTGCGTCCCGGCGACATGGGCTTTGACTGCATCCATCTGAACCTGCACAAGACGTTCGCCACCCCGCACGGCGGCGGCGGTCCCGGCG